>CAMDFJ010000005.1 GCA_945897435.1 Candidatus Kuenenia stuttgartensis
TCTCGACCGCCTCTGTGTCGTCGGATCGGGCGTCGGCGGCACTCTGGCATCCCTCTGGACGGCTGCCGACTGGGCATGGCCGCCACTGGCAAGCGGTCCGCAGGGAAGGCAGGTTCGGGCGGTCGCGGTCATCAATCCGATCTGGATATACAAGGGTCTTTCGCTCTCGCCTGCACTGGCGGCCGAACCGCTGAAGACAACGCTCCCGGTGATGATTCTCGCCGGCGGCAGCGAACGAGATGCGGCCAAACTCGCCGAACAGATGAAGCGATTTCGGCCCCGGGGCTGGTTCGAGCAGCGTCTCGGCGAGGAGCCTGCGAAGGCCAAGTCGCTGGCCTCCTCTGCCGACGCCAGCAGTTTCTTCATCCAGGTTGATTCACCACTCTCTGCCGACAAACTCGCCACCGAGCCCGAGACCGCCGATCGCCTGCTGAAGTTTTTCGGTCTGAGCCTTGATGGTCCGCCGAAGAAGTGAAACGCCACTGCTGCGGCAGCCTTCGCAGGCCGTGGACACAATACTCAGCCGCTGGATGCGGCGGTGCTCAACTGGAAAAGGTCTTGGACCTCTTTTCCACGGGCAGTCAGGGCAGCCGGAGTTCCATTCCGGCCACGAGCAGGGCGGGGTTGCGAAGCTGGTCGCGATTGGCATCCCAGAGTCGGGATGCCATGGCGGGATCCCCGTAAAACCGTCGGGCCAGGGTTTCCAGCGTTTCACCCGGGCCGACCCTCACTCTGCCGGGCCGACTCGACGGCTGGATCAGGTTTGCCTGCCCGCCATCCGCCCGGCCGACGTACGCCGCGGCCGTGGGGGGCATTCGCAGTGTCATGCCGATCGGGAGCAGGTCTGGATTCGTGAGCCGATCGCGATTGAGCGACCAGATCGCCGAGGCGGCGGCCGGATGACCGAACAGGCGGGTCGCGATGCCGGTCAGATCGTCCCCGTCCCGAACGACGTAGGTCGCCCCGACCGCCTGGCTCGGGGCCGCCCTTGGGCCTGCCTGATTCGCCGCATCGTTCGCAGACCATCCCACGGCCAGCGGCGGGGGCGTGTCGGCATCCAGCAGCGGCGGCGGAGGCACGTCGACCGTCGAGCGATATGCGGCCGCGAGCGCGGGAGTCGACTGCCCCATGGCGGGGCCGATTTCGGGCATCCGGGCCGGCGGCGGGGGTGGCCGGAAATCCCGATCCAGCATGGCCACGGCGAGACCCTGCGAATCCGGCGACACCTCAGCCAGTTCCGACGAAGCGGCCGCGGACGGTTCCGGGCCCTCCGAGGAAATCGGCATTTGGGCAGGAGCAGGAACGACCGCGGCGAAGGCGTTGGCGGCGGGCATTGTCTGATCGGCAGTTGCCACCGCAGGCACCGCCCTCGCCCAATCGCTGCCGCTGACCGGCCGCTGCCAGGCGGCGACCAGGCAGAGCAGATAGGGTGCTGCGACCGCGACGCCCGTCGTCAGCAGCGCCAGACCGGCCAGGAAGCGGACCATGCTCACGAGACTCGACACGCAGACCTCCTCGCGGCACGCGGCCGCAGGCAAGTATGCACGACGCCCTCGCGGAAGGCCGCCGGCCGCGGCCCGGCCTGGCTGCCGTTGGCAACTGCCCGGGCGACTCCGCCGTCACAACCGTTCGGCGTTACCCGACCGGGTCAGACGGCCCTGGCCATGGTGGTCGAAGGCTCCGTGGCACCGAAGCGATTCTGGAGCCAGAGCACGATCGGGGAGGCGATGTAGACCGTGCTGTAGGTGCCGGTGACGATGCCCACCAGCATCGCGAAGGCGAACGTGTGGATTCCCTGTCCGCCGAAGACATAAAGGATCAGCGTCGCCAAAAATGCGGTGCCGGAGGTGAGCACGGTGCGACTCAGCGTCTGATTGACAGCCTTGTCGATCATCGCGGCCGTGACGAACTGGCCCTTGCCCCGGAGTTCCCGCAGGCGATCAAAGATCACGATCGTATCGTTGATCGAGAAGCCGACGATCGTCAGCAGTGCCGCCACGACGTCGAGGCTGATCTTGAAGTCGTCGACCAGCGCCCAGCCCATGAACGGTGCCACGTATCGGCTCAGGGCCAGACATGCCACTGTGACGAGCACGTCGTGGGCCAGGGCCACCACGGCGGCGATCCCGAAGGCCATGTTTTGAAACCGCAGCCAGACGTAGAGCACGATCATCAGCAGGCTCGCCAGCAGGGCGTAGATGGCCGTGATCTTGGTGTTTCCGGCGACCTTTCCGCCGATCGAGTTGGCCGACAGATAGACCGGCGTCTCGTTGAGCTTTCGTGCCACACGTTCGAGCACCTTGCGGGTGGCCGCGGGCTCCAGCGACGTGGCGAGCGCCCAATTGCGGTAGGGCTTCGACCTGGCCGACATGCCCTCGGCCTCGAGTTCGAAGGGGGCCTCGGCGAAGCCTTCGGCCTCGAAGGCATCCTTGATCGTGGCCCGCAGGGTCATGAGGTTGATCTTCTCGGGAAAGTCGAGGCCCACGGCGGTCGTGAGCGACTGCGGATCGGCAGCCTTCGATGCCCCGGCATCCTTCTGATCCGCCGCATCCTTCGAATCCTTCGCGGTCGAACTGATCTCGCCAAATCCCATCGAGTAGGTGGCCAGCCGGCCCGGGAACGCATCCTGAAGAGCCCGTTCGACGCCCTCGTCGTCCCGCATCGAGGTGTCGATCTTGTACCGAAGATTGTCGGTCTTGCCACCGACGGTCACCGTGCTGACGGCGACGTCGGGAAGCACCTTGACGGCCTTGCGAACCTCGGCGATGTCGAGCCCATTTCCCTCCTTGAACTGCACCTGGACGCTCGATCCGCCGGTGAAGTCGATATCGAACAGTCCCTGTCCGCGCTGCACTGCAGCCGCGAGCCCGAGGAGAATGAAGGCACTCGAGGCCAGAATCGCCGCCTGCATCCAGGAGACGAACTTGAAATCGGTGTCGCCGAAGAACTTCGCCATCTTGAGCGAGGTGATCCAGCGGTTCCGCTCGGCGAGGTCGAAGATCACCCGGGAGCAGAAAACTGCCGTGAACAGATTGAGCGTGAGCCCGAGGATCAGCGTGACCGCAAACCCCTTGAGCTGGTCCGTGCCGACCGCGAAGAGCACGATCCCGGTGATCACCGTCGTCAGATTGGAGTCGAGGATCGCGGAAAATGCCCGCTGAAACCCGTTGCGGATCGCCGTCCGAATGCCGGCCCCGCGTTCGGTCTCCTCCCGCATTCGTTCGTAGATCAGCACGTTGGCGTCGACGGCCATGCCAACCGAGAGCACGAGGCCCGCAAGGCCGGCGAGCGTGAAGGCGGCCTTGATCGAGAGCATCAGGGCCAGGACGAGGATGATGTTGAGGAGCACCGCGAGGTCGGCGACAAAGCCCGAGAAGCGGTAATAGGCGAGCATGAACGTCAGCACCGCGATCGTTGCCAGCAGCATCGCCCGGGTGCCGGAACGGATCGTGTCGGCTCCAAGCTGGGGACTGATCTTCTGCTCGCTGATCGGATCGCTGTAGAGGGCCGCCGGGAGGCTGCCGGCGTTGAGCACGCCGACGAGAAAGTCGACGTCGGCCTGCTTGAAACTGCCCGTGATCTGACCGTCACCGGAGATGGCGCTGCGGATCGTCGGAGCCGAGAGCAGGGTGTCGTCGAGCAGGATTCCAAGCCGGCTCGTGAGCCGGTTGGCCGGATCTGGAAGGTTTTGGCCGGTGAGCGTGCCGAAGAGGGCCGCCCCGGCGGAATTGAAGGAGAAGTTGACGCAGGGCTGGAGGTTGCTGTCGTAACTGGAAAGCGACCGCGAAAGATAGCCGCCGGTCACGTTGAAGCGGTCGAGCACGACCAGCACCTCGACGCGGCCGTCGGGCATCGTCCGGGTCACGAGACCACGATCCTCGGCGGGATTGATCTTGGCGGTGTCGAGTTGCACCCAGCGGCCGATGGCGTTGCCGCCGTCCATGACGGTCGTGCCGCCGGTCCTCGCACCAAGCTCCACCACCCGCTTGTGCCGAGGATCCTCTGGGTTCGCCGTGATCCGAAACTCGAGCACGCCGGCGCTCGACACGATTCGCTTGATCAGGTCGACCTCCGACTGATCGACGTCGGGCACGATCACCTCGATCTGGTCGAGGCCGTACCGACGGACGGTGACCTCCTTCTGGCCGCCCGGATTCACCCGGCGACTGACTGCGGCGACCAGTTTGTCCATGTCGACAGCGCCCATCGCGGCGGCTCCGACAGTGGCCCCCTCGCCGGCCGTTGCCGCAGCGACTTCGGCACGCTTCGAGGAATCGATCTCATAGACCAGAATCACGCCACCCTTGAGGTCGATTCCAAGCCGGGGCGGCCAGCCGAGTGCGATGATCGCGCAGCCTGCCGTCAGCGCGACGAGCACGGCAGCGACGCGGCCCCACATGTCGGAGGCCCGGAACTGCTTCGCCAGCATCCATGCCAGCAGCGTCGGCAGGCCGATCGTCAGCAGGGTCAGCAGCCAGAGAAACCAGCCCTCCCGCCACCAGGGCATGGCGGCCGTCGTGGCGGGGATGGCATCGGCGGCGGGAGCGATCGCGGCCGCCTGGGCGAAGAGGGTCGATGCGAATGAGAAAATGTCCATGCTTGTCCAGTGGTTGGGTTGGTTCGGCCCGCCGTCAGGCTCCGGATTCGGCTGCGGCCGAGGGCTCGCCGAGCACCTTGGCGATGCTCGACAGCGTGACGGTGATCTTCACGTTTTCGGAGTCGTCGATCTTGAGCGAGACACGGTCTCCATCCCGGTCGACATTGGCAACCGTGCCGTACATGCCGCCGGTCGTCAGCACCCGGTCGTTCTTCTTGAGCCCGGCGAGCAGTTCCTTGTGCTTCTGCATCCGCTCCCGTTCCGGCTTGTAGAGCAGCATCCAGGCGGCGAAAGCCACCAGCAGGAACGGCAGGTAGGAGAGCAGGAGTTCGAGATTGTTGGGGGCGGGCTGCATCGGATGTCCGCTGCGGAAACAGGGGTTTTTTCAAGACCCGCAAATGTAGTGGCCCGCGCGCGCGACCGACAAGTCCAAGCCCTTTGCAGGCCGCGTGGAAACGGTTCGGGCCGCGATCACTCGGCGGCCGGCGCGAATCGTGCCGCGAGATCCCGCCGCAAGGACTCGAAACGGCCCTCAACCACCGCCTCCCGGAGCCGGGCGACGAGCCGCTGGTAGAAACTGAGGTTGTGGATCGAGGCGAGGATCGGCCCCAGCATTTCGCCGGCCAGAAAGAGATGTCGCAGGTAGCTGCGACTGTGGCGGCAGGCGAGGCAGGGGCAGTCCTCCTCCAATGGCCGCTGGTCGCGGGCATGGCTGGCATTCCGGAGCCGAATCTGGCCGGAGAAGGTGTAGGCGAGCGAGTTTCGGCCGCAGCGGGTGGGAAGCACGCAGTCGAACATGTCGATGCCGGTGGCGACCGCCTCGACGATGTCCCAGGGCTGTCCGACCCCCATCAGATAGCGTGGCTTGGATGCAGGCAGATGCGGCACCGTGGCCCGCAGGGTCGCCAGCATCGCGTCGGGTCCCTCGCCCACGGAGAGGCCGCCAACCGCGTAGCCATCGAACGGCATTCCCACGAGTGCTTCGGCACTCTCCTGCCGTAGCTCGGGCTCAAGGCCCCCCTGGACGATGGCGAACATCGCCTGACCGGCGCGACTGCGGGCAGAGAGGCAGCGTTCCGCCCAGCGAAGCGACCGCCGCATCGCCGACTCGACGAGCGCCCGCTCCGACGGCAGCGGGACCACCTCGTCGAGCTGCATGGCGATGTCGGCCCCGATCCGCTCCTGGATGTGAACGGCCCGCTCGGGGGTGAGGTCGATCGCCGAGCCGTCGAGGTGCGATCGGAAGAAGGCCCCCTCCTCCGTCACCCGCACCTGCCGGGCGAGACTGAACACCTGGAAGCCACCGCTGTCGGTGAGCGTCGGCCCGTTCCATCCCATGAACGCGGCCAGTCCCCCACCCTGCTCCACCACCTCCTCGCCAGGCCTGAGGTGCAGGTGGTAGGTGTTGGCGAGCAGCATCCCGGCGCCGGTCTCAGCAACCCGGCCGATGTCGACACCCTTCACGCTGGCCAATGTCGCCACCGGCATGAACAACGGTGTCGGCACGCTGCCATGCGGCGTCGCGAGCTCACCCGCCCGCGCCGCTCCATCCGTCGCCTCGACCGCAAACGCAAATCCCGGCTGCATCTCACCAGACTCCAGGACAACTGCAGTTCCTGCCCCGTGTCCCGGCTGGCGGTTCACGTCAACTGGCGTGGGTGCAAACCTGCCTCAGAAAATCCCGAGGGCCTCGAGCGAGTAGCGGACGACGAGGCCGGCGACCACCACGCTCACCATGCTCATGAGTTTCACGAGAATGTTGAGGCTCGGGCCGGACGTGTCCTTGAACGGATCGCCGACGGTATCGCCCACGACGGCCGCCTTGTGGGCATCGCTCCCCTTGCCGCCATGCGCCCCCGCCTCGATGGCCTTCTTGGCGTTGTCCCAGGCGCCGCCCGCGTTGGCCATGAAGACCGCGACGCAGAAGCCCGTGGTCAGACCGCCCACGAGCAGTCCGAGGACTCCCCCGACGCCAAGCAGCATTCCGGTGGCCAGCGGCACCGCCAGGGCGAGCACCGAGGGCAACACCATCTCCCGCTGGGCCGCCTTGGTGCTGATCGCGATCGGCGTCTCGTAGTCGGGCTTCTGGGGATTGTTCTCGTCCATGATGCCGGGGTTTTCCCGGAACTGCCGCCGGACCTCCTCCACCATGCCCTTCGCGGCCCGGCCGACCGCCTTCATCGTCAGGGCGGCGAACACGAACACGCTCATGGCACCCATGAACATTCCCACGAGCACCTTGGGATTCATCAGGGTGACGTCGTAAAACCGCATGAAGTCGGCCATCGTCGCCGTCTTGACCGAAACGATGCGGTTCTCGTCGACGAGTCTGCCGACGAGGGCCTGATCCGGAGCCGAATCGCTGACGACGTAGCGGGCGGTCCCCTCCAGTCCCCTGACCAGCGGTTCGATCCGCAGTTTTCCATCCGGGCCGCGGCGGCCGTCGAGCACGGAGGGATCGAGCACCAGCCAGGTGGAATTCGCCTCACGAGTGGATCCGATCCGCAGCACGACCCGGTCGGCCAGTTTGACCCAGTCGCCCTCCTTGAGGTCGACCGTCTTCCCTGCCGCAGTGATGCTCTGGACATCATCCCGAACGGTGGCGACAGAGCCGCCCCAGCGATCGAACCCGATCCGCACCTCCTCCACGTAGGCCGCCAGCAGGGCCAGGGCCGTCAGGGCGGCGGAGCCGATCGCGAATCCCTTGCCGGTCGCGGCGGTCGTGTTGCCGAGCGCATCGAGGGCATCGGTCCGCTCGCGGACGATCTCGGGCAGGCCGGCCATCTGCGCGTTGCCACCGGCATTGTCGGCGATCGGGCCGTAGGCGTCGGTCGCCAGCGTGATGCCGAGCGTCGCCAGCATGCCGACGGCGGCGATGCCCACCCCGTAGAGGCCGAGGGCGAAGCTGGCCGGATTCTTGAAATCGAAGCCGTTGGCGAACCCGAAGGCGAGGAGCGTGGCGGCACCGGTGATCAGCACCGGAGCCCAGGTGCTGAGCATGCCCTCGGCCATGCCGCCGATGATGATCGTGGCCGGCCCCGTCAGGGCCTGTTCGGTGAGTTCCTTGGTTGGCTGATACTCGTTGCTGGTCGAATATTCGGTCCATTTTCCGATCAACCATCCTGCCACGAGCCCAACGATGACCGAGATCGCCACTCCCATGTGGCTCCAGCCCATGACCAGAAGGGTGACCAGAAACGTCGCGACCACGATCGCGCCGGTGGCGAAGTTGATCCCCTTGGCGAGGGCCGCCAGCAGCGACTTCTGCGAGGAATCCTCCTGGGTCTGCACCTGATAGATCCCCCAGATCGAGAGCAGGGTTCCGACCGCCGCAATCACAATCGGCAGAAAGAGGGCGGCGAGTTGCATCCGGTAATTGCCGGGAAATGCGGCAACGCCGAGTGCCGCCGTGGCGAGGATGCTGCCGCAGTAGCTCTCGTAGAGGTCCGCCCCCATGCCGGCGACATCGCCGACGTTGTCACCGACGTTGTCGGCGATCGTGGCCGGGTTCCGCGGGCTGTCTTCCGGGATGCCATGCTCAACCTTGCCGACCAGATCGGCACCGACGTCGGCAGCCTTCGTGAAGATGCCACCACCGACCCTGGCGAAGAGCGCCTGCGTGCTCGCCCCCATCCCGAAGCAGAGCATCGTGACGGTGATCTCCTCCAGTGAGAGCGGCCTGAAGCCAAACAGTGGCACCAGCCAGTAGAGGACGAAGAACCAGAGCAGAATGTCGAGCAGGCCGAGCCCGACGACGGTGAGCCCCATCACGGCGCCGGACCGAAAGGCAATCTGGAGGCCTTCGTTGAGCGACCGCTCGGCCCCGGCCGCCGTACGGTTGCTGGCAAGCGTTGCCGTCTTCATGCCAAACCAGCCGGCCAGGCCGGAAAAGAATCCCCCCGACAGAAAGGCGAACGGCACCCAGAGGCTCTGCACGCCCAGTCCGACCGCCATCCAGAGCAGGAACAGACTGATCGCGAGGAATGCCCAGGCGACGACCTTGTACTGCTGCCGGAGGTAGGCGTAGGCACCGCGGCGGACGTCCTCCGCGATCTCGATCATCTTGGGAGTGCCGGCCGGCTGGGCCTCCATCCAGATGAAGAACTGCCAGGCCTGATAGAGGGCCAACGAAGAACCGCCGACCCCGACCAGCCAGAGGAGCAGATACCAGATGTTGCCCATGCCGCTGGGAGCGTCGGCGGGGTTGGTTTCGGCTGACGCGCACCCCGACAGTGACATCAACACCAACCCGCAGGCCATGGCGGGCAGGATCCTCGTGGCAATTCGGGTGGAAACGATGCTGGCGGCGGATTTCACGAGGGATGGCTCTCCAGAAAAACGGTTCGGGGCTTTGGGGCGGACAACGGTCTCTCGAGGACCGCTGCGAGAGCCACACGCCACCGTGTGGGGGAGATTGAAACCCGCGAACAGGGGCATGTCAAACAACCCCGAGTGGAGCCATACCGCCGGTCTGGCCGGCAGAGGGAGGCCTGGAGATCAGACCGCCGCCTTGCCGATCGAATGATAGGCGAAACCGCGGGCCTTCATTTCCGCGGGGACGTAGAGATTGCGGCCATCGAAGATCGTCCGAACGGCCATCCGCCGGGACATCTCCTCGAAGTCGGGCCTGCGAAAATCGCCCCACTCCGTCACGATCGCCAGACACTCGGCCCCGTCGAGGGCCTCCATCGGGCCGCCGGCATAGGCAAGCCGGTCACCGTAGACCGCCCGCACGTTGTCGCTCGCTTCGGGATCGAACACCGTCACGACGGCGCCGCCGGCGAGCAGCCGATCGATCAGATCGAGAGCCGGCGCGTCACGAACATCGTCCGTCCGCGGCTTGAAGGCCAGACCCCAGACGGCGATCTTGCGGCCGGTCAGGCTGCCGCCAAAGTGGGCCGCGATCTTCTCTCCGAGAACCTGCTTCTGGGCGAGGTTGGTGTCGTGGACCGCGCTGAGCACCCGCGGCTGGATTCCCTTGTCGCGGGCCATCGCCGCCAAGGCCTGCACGTCCTTCGGAAAACAGCTGCCGCCGTAGCCGACGCCCGGAAACAGAAAGGCGAATCCGATCCGGCTGTCGTGGCCGATGCCGCGACGGACATCGTCGATGTCGGCCTCCATCCGCTCGCAGAGGTTGGCCACCTCGTTGATGAAGCTGATCTTCGTGGCCAGCAGGGCGTTGGCGACGTACTTCGTCATCTCCGAACTCTCGGGCGACATCACCAGGAAAGGGTTCTCGGTCCGCAGGAAGGGCAGATAGAGGCCGCGGAGTTTCTCCCCCACCGCGGGCGAACGGACGCCGACCACGACCCGGTCGGGCTTCTGGAAGTCGTCGATCGCCGCGCCCTCCTTGAGAAACTCAGGATTGCTGGCGACATGGCAGTCGCGGCCCGTCCGCTCGCGGAGACGGCGCTCGATGCCGGCGCACGTGCCCACCGGCACGGTGCTCTTGGTGACCACCACGGCCTCCGGACGGAGATGCGGCGCGATCGAGTCGATCACCTTCCAGAGGGCGGAGAGGTCGGCGGATCCGTCGGCTGCCGGCGGCGTTCCGACCGCCAGAAAGACGATGTCGGCACTGCCGATCGCCGTCGCAGTGTCGGTGGTGAACTTCAGCCGGCCCGCAGCCGCGTTTCGGACCACCAGTTCCTCGAGCCCGGGCTCGTAGATCGGTATCTCACCGCGATTGAGCCGGGCGATCTTGTCGGCATTGATGTCGAGACAGGTGACCGAATTGCCACTGTCGGCGAAGCATGTGCCCGTGACGAGTCCGACGTAGCCAGTCCCAACGACCCCGATCTTCATGCCTGTTCCTCCGCGTTTGGCGAGTCGGCCTCCTCCTGCTCGCTCGGCGGCACCGGCACGACCGCAGCGAGCGAATCGGAATCATCGAGACGCATGATCCTCACACCCTGGGTATTGCGGCCGATCGCCTTGATCTCGCGGACGTTCACCCGCTGGATCTTGCCGCGGGCCGTCATCATCAGCACCTGATCGTCGTCGCGCACGGAGACGATCGAGACCACCTCGCCGTTTCGCTTCGTGGCCTTGATGTCGCGAACGCCCTTGCCGCCGCGGTGCTGTGTGCGATACCGCATGCCGCTCGAGCCTCCGTCGCCGTCGGCCTCCTCGCCACCGGTCTCGGCGGGATCGGCCTCCGCAGAATCCACCTCTTCGGCCGGAGCGGGGCCGGTCAGGGGCGTGCCCAGGCCGAACGGCGTCCGCTTGCCGTAGCCCTGCTGGCAGACGGTCAGCAGGGTCGCGTCGGGATCGGCCACCACCATTCCCACCAGCCGGTCTCCGGAGCCGAGCTTGATGCCGCGAACTCCGCTCGTATCGCGGCCCATCTGCCGCACGTCCGACTCGGGAAAACGGATGGCCATCCCCTTGGCGGTGGCGAGAACGAGCTCGTCGCCGGGCTTCGTCACCACGGCGTCGATGAGTTCGTCACCCTCCCGGAGCTTGACGGCGATCAGTCCCTTGGTGCGACGTCGGCGGTATTCCTCGAGCGCCGTCTTCTTGACCATGCCGCTACGCGTGGCGAGCAGCAGGAACTGGTTCGGATCCTCGAATCCCGAGACGGCCCGGCAATCCGCGACCTTCTCTCCGGCCTCGAACTCGAGCAGGTTGACCAGCGCCCGCCCCTTGGCGTCGCGGGCCAGTTCCGGGAGCTCGAAGACACGCATCGAAAACACCTTGCCCAGCGTGGTGAATACGAGCAACCAATCGTGGGTGCTGGCCACGAAGAGGTGCTCGATCGGATCCTCCTCGTCGCTGCGGGCGCCGGTCAGCCCCTTGCCACCGCGTCGCTGGGCCCGGTAGACGTCGGCGGCCGTTCGCTTCACGTAGCCGGCCCGGCTGATGGTGACCACCATCGTGGCCTCGGTGATCAGTTCGGCCATGTCGCGGATGTCGCCAGCCTCGCCGCTGATCTCGGTCCGCCGTTCGTCGGCGTGCTTTGCCTCGATCTCGAGGAGTTCCTCGCGGATCAGCCCGCGGATATTGGCCTCGCTGGAAAGAATCCGACGAAACTCACCGATCTTGTTGAGCAGTTCGCGGTGCTCGCCCGTCAGTTTCTCCTGCTCGAGGTTGACCAGCTGCCCGAGGGTCAGCCGAAGGATGGCATCGGCCTGGACCGGCGACAGGCCGTAGGTCTCGGAGACGCCCCGTTCCTCGGTCAGGGTGGCGAACCCATCGGCACCGAGGGCACGCTCCAGGAGCGCTGCGGGAGTGCGGATTTCGCAGAGCCGTTCCTTGGCCTCGGCCTGCGACTTCGAACTGCGGATGATGCGGATCACCTCGTCGATGTTGGCCAGGGCGACGAGCAGACCCTCGAGCGTGTGCTTGCGGCTGCGGGCCTTCTGCAGCAGGTGCTGGGTGCGACGGCGGATAACGGCCGTCCGGTGCCGGAGGAACTCCTCCAGCATGTTCTTGAAAGACAGGATTCGCGGCTTCCCGTCGACGAGCGCCAGAAAGATCAGCGAGAAGGTGGTCTGCAGCGGCGAGAACTGGTAGAGCTGGTTGAGGACGACGTCCGGATCGGCATCCCGCTTGAGTTCGAGGATCAGGCGAACCGGCTCCTTGAGGTCGCTCTCGTTGCGGATCGCCGAAATCCCCTTGATCCGATCCTCGTTGACCAGTTCGGCGATCTTCTCCTCGATCGAATCGCGGGTCTGCTGATATGGCACCTCGGTGACGACGATTCGGCTGCGGTTCTTGCCGAACTCCTCGACGTGTGCCCGGGCCCGGAGCGTGATCGTGCTGCGGCCGGTGAGGTAGCCGCGAACGAGTGCCTCGCGGCCCATCACGATGCCGCCCGTGGGAAAATCGGGGCCGGGGACCAGTTCGAGGATTTCGGCCATCGAGGTGTTCGGCTGGTCGATCAGCCGCACCAGCGCCCGGCAGACTTCACCGAGGTTGTGGGGCGGGATGCTCGTCGCCATGCCGACGGCAATGCCTCCGGCACCGTTGACGACGAGATTGGGAAACCGGCTCGGCAGGACCACCGGCTCGGTATTTCGCTCGTCGTAGGTCGGCACGAAGTCGACGGTGTCGAGTTCGAGGTCGTCGAGCATCATCGCCGCGATCGGCGAGAGCCTCGCCTCGGTGTACCGCATCGCGGCGGCTGGCAGGCCGGCGATCGAACCGAAATTGCCCTGCTTGTCGACGAGGATGTGCCGCATGTTCCATTCCTGGGCCATGCGGACGAGTGTCGGGTAGATGACGCTCTCGCCGTGGGGGTGGTAGTTGCCGCTGGTGTCGCCCGAGATCTTGGCGCACTTCACCCGGGCGGCGCCCGGCGAGAGGTTGAGATCGTTCATCGCGACCAGGATTCGCCGCTGGGACGGCTTGAGCCCGTCCCGCACGTCGGGCAGTGCCCGGCTGACGATCACGCTCATCGCGTAGGTCAGGTAACTGTCCTTGAGTTCCTGCTCGATCGGCAGTTCGATCAGCCGACCGCCCGAGATGTCGCGGAGCGAGTCGTCGCCCCCGGCTGCCATGCCGGCATCACCGGCATCGCCCGAGATTCCGTCTCCGCCCTGATTCTCGTCGTCTGCCAAGAGGCTTTCTCCCTGCTGAACCCCGCATTTTCACGGGGGCAAACGGTTGAACATACCCGCCCTGAGCAACGGGTCAACCGTCCCGAAACCGCTGCAATACCGCTGGTTTTCGCACCCCGGAATGGCTTGACCCTGCGGGGCTGCCGGCCTACTCTCCCGCCCCCAAATCGAGCCACGAGCGTCCGGCCCACCGGACCGTGGCCCTGGCTTCCACCCGAGAAGGCTTGCCTGCGTGGCACCAACCCGACTGCACGGCCTGTTCGTCGCCATCGCCGCGGGATTCGTCCTGCTCACCAATCTCGGCGGTCCGACGCTCTGGGACGACGACGAACCGAAAAATTCGGCCTGCTCGATCGCCATGCTCGACTCGGGCGACTGGGTCGTTCCCACGTTCAACGGCCGCCTGCGGATCGAAAAGCCGCCGCTCGTCAACTGGCTGCAGATCGCCGGTGCCTGGGCCTGCGGACGCAACGAGGCCGGCATGCGGATCGGCTCGGCCCTGCTGACACTGGCGACCTGCCTGATCACCTGGCGGATCGGCGGGCTGCTGCTCGGCCCGACCGCCGGTCTGCTCGGCGGACTGTCGATGGCGACCTGCGTCTGGACGGCGGTGGCCGGGCGGGCGGCAACGCCCGATGCCGGGCTCCTGTTTTGCACCACGCTGTCCATCTGGCTCTTCGTCCGCGGCACGCCGGCCGGCTGGCGTGGAGAATCGTTCGCCATCTCCCCGCTCACAGCCTGCGGCATCGGGGCCGCCTGCGGCGCTGCGATGCTCGCCAAGGGACCGGTCGGCCTCGTCCTGCCGCTGGCGGCAATCAGCGGCTTCGCCCTCTGGACAGAGGCCGCGGCCGGATGGCGATCCTGGCTGACGGCCATCGTCCGCCTGAGGCTTCCGCTCCTGCTCGCCGCGGCTGTCGTCGTGGCGTTGCCCTGGCATGCCTGGGTGGCATGGAGGACCGACGGCGAATGGCTGCGGGGCTTTCTCCTCGTCCACAACATCGGTCGCTTCAGCGGCACGATGGAGGGGCATTCGGGATCGCCGCTCTACTATCCCGCCATGATCGCCATCGGATTCTTCCCCTGGTCGATCGTGCTGCTGGCGATGCTCGCCCATGCCGTGGCGGTGCTGCGCGGGCCGGTGACCGACGGAACGAGGAGGCCGATACAGCTGCTGGTCGTCTGGGCGGCCGTCTGGATCGGGGCCTTTTCGTGCTCGGGCACAAAACTGCCCGGCTACGTCTGGCCCGCCTATCCGGCCCTGGCGATTCTCTGCGGAGCCTTTCTCGACGGCTGGCTCCGCAAGGATACGGCCTGCGTGTCATGGTGCCGCGATCCAGATCGGGCCCTGGGACTTGTGATGCGGGTGGCATGGACGGTGCTCGCCGTCGCGGGCCTGGCGGTTGCCGTCGGGCTGCCGGTCGCGGCACGCCTCCGGGCACCCGGCGAGGAATGGCTCGGACTGTTCGGCCTGATCCCGCTCGCCGGAGCCGTCTCGGCATGGCGGTCGCAAACCTCCGGGATGCCGGCCCGCTCGCTCGCCGCGGTCGCGGTTTCGGCCTGCCTGTTCGTCGGTCTGCTGGCTTCGGTGGCCGCAGACCGGTTCAGTCGCGTCCAGGGAATGCGTTCGTTCACCACCGGACTCGATGCCGGAATGGACAACGCGGAGCGGTCCAACTGGGCCTGCTACTGGAACGTGCCGCCGAGCCTCGTCTTCTACGCCCGTTCATCGGTCGCAAAACTCGACACGCCGGAGGACGTCGCCCGCCATCTCGGCAGCCATCCCCGTCCGCGACTGCTGGTCGACAGCCGCCACGAGCCGCAGGTGACCGACGCCATCCCTCCAGGCTGTGGCGTGATCGCCCGGATACCGACGCTCGCCGACCACCACTATGTCGTCATCGGTCCGCTGCCAGCCGAGGGCGTAGCGCTCGTCCGCGACGATTGACAGATCACAACCCCTTCGGCGTTCGGCCGCAGAACGCTCCCCATGCACGCCCCCAACCATCCGGAATCCCGCACCATGGCCAATGCAACGATCCCGAACATCCGTCATCCGCTGGCCGTCGTACTCATCGCCTCGACCGCCTGCCTCGCGGTCGGCTTCGCGGCGACGCCGTTCTGGGACGAGGACGAGCCACGTTTCGCGGCGATCGCGCGGACGATGCTCGAAACGGGTGACTGGATCGTGCCGACCTACAACGGCACGCTGGCGGTCGACAAGCCGGTATTGATGCACTGGTGCATGGCCGTCTGCTACTCCCTGTTCGGCACGAGCGAGACAACGGCCCGTCTGCCCGCCGCGATCGCCACGTTGCTTACGGCGCTGGCCCTGCTGAGGGCCGGCAGGCGTTGGTTCGACCCGGCCACAGGCGTGATCGCGGCGCTGGCCTACGTCGGCTGCCTGCTGGTCGGCATCGAGGCGCATGCGGCGACCCCGGACGCGATCCTGACGGCTCTGACCGCCTGGGCGACACTGCTCATCGCCGAGGCTTTTCTCCCTGATCGCCGGCTGCCCGGCAGTCCGGCCGCCGGCCGGCCGAGGCTGGTGCAGGCCGCAGCAGCAGGCGGACTGATGGGGCTCGCCGTGCTCTGCAAGGGGCCGATCGGCTTCCTCGGACCGCTGGCCGTACTCCTGCCCTGGGTCTGGCTGCTGGCGATGCAACGTCGATTGGCAGGCCCGCAGGACGGACCGGTGAATCTCGCCCACCTGGTCCGGGCCGGCCTCGGCTCGATCAGCGATGCCCTGAGCCAGATCCGCCTTGCGACGATCACGACGGCGATGCTCGCGGTCGCGGCGCCATGGTATGTCGCCGTCGGATTGAGGACCGCCGGCGCCTGGCCGAACGGCTTCTTCCTGATTCACAACGTCGGCCGCTTCGCGGCGCCGATGGAGAAGCATGGCGGCAGTCTGCTTTACCATCCGCTGGGGATGCTCGTCGGGTTCTTTCCCTGGTCATGCTTTCTGCCTCTGGCGATCGTCATCGCGGGCTGGCGGACCTGGAAGCGGATCGGACCGGCGGGGTTGGCCCAGACCTACTCGCTGATCCTGCTCTGGCTGGCCGTCTGGGTCGGAGGATTCTCCGTCGCCGCCACGAAACTGCCGAACTACATCATGCCGGCCTACCCGGCTGCGGCGCTGCTCGTCGCGGCTCTCGGCGTCGACGCGGCCAGCCGGAACGTCTGGCCCCACGCCGCCTGGCTGGCATCGGGGCTTGGCTGGCTGGCTTTCGGAGGCGTTGCCACCTCGGCGACCGTGATCGTGGCGACGTTCTTCGGCCTCAGCGGCGCGGAACCGGCGGCGGCGGTCGGCCTCGTGCCGCTCTTCGGTGCCATCGCCTGCCTCTGGTGCGCCCGCCGGGGTCGCTTCGATCCGCTCGTGGCGCTTGCCGTCACCGGCCTGACGTTCACGTCCCTGGCAGTCGGTCCGGCCGCCGGCTGGATGGCCCGGGCCAACCAGCTTCCGGCCCTCGTCGAGTCTGCCCACGAGCATGCCGGCGGCCGAGCCCGGATCGGCACCTTCACCCAGAACACACCCAACATCGTCTACTACGCCCACGGTCTGGTGTCGGAGTGGACGCGTTCGGAAGCGAGAACCGCCGCATCCTTCCTCGCCTCGGGAGCCGACGCCGTGCTCCTCGTGCCCGAGCAGCGCTACGAGGAGATCGCCGACTCGCTCCCCGAAGCCTGCGGGATCGTGGGCCGGGCACGGCCGCTGTTTGCAAAGCAGGACGTCCTGCTCGTCGGCACCAGAAAGCCGCCGGGGGATCGGGCCGCCGCTGAAGGGAGACTGAAACGATGACACACGACCATCAACCATTCCTCCGCGTCGCTGCGGGGGGTTCACAAACGGCCGCCTGCCGCCGCGTCTCGCCGGGCCTCCTGTCGATCGTCATCCCCTGCCACAACGAGGAGCCGGTGATCGATGCGACCCACGACCGACTGGTCGCGTCGCTGCCGGCCACCGGGATGGACTTTGAGATCATCTACGTCGACGACGGCAGCCGCGACGGCACACTCGATCGGCTCGAGGCGATCGCCGCCCGCGACCGGCGGGCCCGAGTCATCGAACTCTCCCGCAACTTCGGCCAGCAGGCGGCCATGTCGGCGGGCCTTGCCCATGCCTCTGGCGACGCGGTCGTCATCCTCGATGCCGATCTTCAGGATCCCCCCGAGGTGATTCCCGAAATGGTCCGCCGCTGGCGGGAGGGCGTGGACGTCGCCTACGGCAGGAGGCGATCGCGGGAGGGTGAGACCCGCTTCAAACTGGTCACCGCGAGCCTGTTCCACCGCTTTTTCGCCAGCCTCATGCCCTACAAGGTCCCGGTCGACACCGGCGACTTCAGGCTCCTTGATCGGGCCGTGGTCGACGCCGTCTGCGGCCTGCCGGAGAAGCGACGTTACCTGCGGAGCCTGATTCCCTGGGCGGGCTTCCGGCACGAGCCTGTCTGGTATGACCGCCACGCCCGTCAGGCCGGCGAAACGAAATACTCTGCCCGTCGACTGCTGGGGCTCGCGGGCGACGCGGTGCTGATCTCCTCCGACGCACCGATCAGGATGATCTGGGTCGGCGGCCTGGCGATGGCCCTCGTGGGCTGTCTGGCCACTGGCATCGCCACCCTCGGATGGACAGGTTCGGGCGGGCGACAGGAGGGCGTGAGTCTGGCGACCGTTGTCGCCGTGGCCGCATTCTTCGGCGGCATCCAGACGCTCGCCGTGGCGATCGTCGGGGAATATGTCGTTCGCACCTATCGCGAGGCTCAGGGACGGCCTTCATGGCTGATCCGTCGTCGACTGAACGACCCCGTCCAGATGCCGCGAAGCCAGGATACCCGGGCAGCCTGACATCCCGTACCGGCATCGGCTGCGCCGGCAGGCCGTTGAAAAGGTCAGCGATGACTTTTTCCAGGCAGAGTCAGGCCAGAGGGCCGGCGGCGAGCACGTTGGCGCCGGCCTCATCGGCGTAGTTCTGAAATGTCTCGCGGAAACGGGCGGCGAGCCGGCGGGCTGCCTGATCCCAGGCGGCGGTGTCGGGCCAGGCCAGCCGGGGCACCAGCAGGGCCGGATCGACCCCCGGGATCCGCGACACGGCGTCGAGCTTGAAGATCGGGTCGCGATCGACAGGGGCATCGTCGAGAAGGCCTGAGTGGATCGCGTCGATGATCCTCCGCGTGGCCGCGAGGTCGATCCGGCGACCATGGCCATATCCACCCCCGGTCCAGCCGGTATTCACAAGCCAGGCCCGAGCCCCATGCCGCTGGAGACGTTCCGCGAGAAGCCGGGCGTAGACGGCCGGATGGCGAACGAGGAAGGCGGCGCTGAAGCAGGCCGAGAAGGCCGCCTGCGGCTCGGCGATTCCCATTTCGGTTCCCGCCACGCGGGCCGTGTAGCCCGAGAGGAAGTGATACATCGCCTGCTCCTGCGAGAGCCGGCTCAGCGGCGGCAGCACACCGGAGGCATCGCAGGTGAGGAAGATCACGTTTCGCGGGTGGCCGGCTGTGCACGGGGGCGTGGCGTTTTCGATGAACTCGATCGGGTAGGCGGCGCGGGTGTTCTCGGTGATCGCGCTCGAGGCAAAGTCGACGGCCCGGGTGACCGGATCGTAGACCACGTTCTCGAGCACCGTGCCGAACCGGATCGCACGGAAGATCTCCGGCTCCTTCTCGGGCGAAAGATGGATGCACTTGGCGTAGCAACCGCCCTCGATGTTGAAGATCCCCCGGTCGCTCCAGCCATGCTCATCGTCGCCGATCAGTCGGCGGGCCGGATCGGCCGAGAGCGTGGTCTTGCCGGTTCCGGAGAGGCCGAAGAACAGCGAGACGTCGCCGCCGGCGCCCTCGTTCGCGGCACAGTGCATCGAGAGCACGCCCCGGGCCGGGAGCAGCCAGTGCATGATCGTGAACACGCCCTTCTTCATCTCCCCGGCATACTCGGTGCCGAGAATCACCTGCTCGCGTCGCTCGAGCGAGAGGTCGATGCTCGTGCGACTGGTCATCTGGGCCGTGAGCCGATCGGCGGGGAACTGCCCGGCGTTGTAGATCACGTAGTCCGGACTGCCGAACTCCTCCAGCTCGTCGAGCGTGGGCCGGAGCAGCATGTTGTGCATGAACAGCGCATGGTATGCCCGGCTACAGAGCACCCGCACCTTGATCCGGCATTCGGGATCCCAGCCAGCGAAGCCGTCGCAGACATAGATCCGGTCGCGGGTGTTGAGGTAGTCGATCGCCCGCTGGCGGTTGAGCAGGAAGGTCTGCTCGTCGATCGGATGATTGACGGCTCCCCACCAGACATCCCGCTCGCTCTCGGGCCGGCGGACGAGATGCTTGTCGGCCGGACTGCGGCCCGTCTTGGCGCCAGAGCGGATCGCGATCGCGCCGCTGCCCATGATCCCCGCCTGCTCGCGGGTCACGGCATCCTCGTAGAGCCGTGCCGGCGGCGCATTGCGGATCACGACGGGAACGAGGATCTCATGCGCCGACAAATCGACGTGCACCGGCATCGTTCGTTCTCCCGGGTGGTGCCGCGGCCGCGATCGCAGATCGATAGGCTCCCCAGGCTGCCAGCACGATCATCAGGCCGCCCATGGCGGCGAGGGCCGCCCCAACCGCGTGGGATCGGACCGGCAGCCGTGATGCGGCCCGACGCAGTCTGCGGCCGAACTCCGCCCAGTGTTCCGACGATGCCCGCTCGCCCGCTGCGACGATCGTCGCTGTCCGCAGGCCGCCATTGCCCTCGATCTGAACCTGCAGGCCGCGGGCGGGCAGGGCTGCAGTCTCACCCGCCCAGCGGGCGGTCGGATCGAGCGAGGAGACGACCTCGGCCACGAGGGGCCGCAACTGGTCGATCGAGATGTTGTAGACGACCAGCCTGGGACGCGCGACGAGCATGCAGACGGCCACGGCCAGGCCGAAGGCGAGCAGCACGATCAGCCAGCCCCACATGGAGCCTCCCAGAGCGGGCCGCAGCAGGGCCAGCGGGCCGACCATCGCAAGGCCGGTGAGCCCGGCAGCCAGCAGGACGCCGTCCCATGCCCCCGACATCACCAGCGGCCGGCGCCGGAGATGCAGGACGCCGATGAAAAGCAGATACAGCCCCAGCGGCAGGACCGCAGTCCAAAGCGGCAGCGTGTCGAGGATGGCGTTCATCGGGATGCAGTGTACGGCCCCTTCCTGCAGGCACAAACCCTGCGATCTTCAGCCAAACGCGAGCCAGCCGAGAAAGGCCAGCCAGGCCAGTTCGAGGGCGAGCAGGGCCAGGAACCGTGTCCGCTCAAATCGCTTCGCCGTGGTCGGAGCGGCCGCCGTGGTCGTCATGCTTCAGAGGTCCAACGCTTCCCGGAAACTTCGGACGAAGCAATCAGTGTAGACGTTGAACAACTCTGCCCCACAGCCCAGAGATCAGGCCCGGAGGGCCGGGTGATCACCAGCGACCGGAGGTCGCCAAGCAAACAACGGCAGGATGCCGTGTGTTTGCGTGAAACCGGCCGCCGGAACGGCAAACGCTCCGTCGCTTCGGCGAGGATCCGCCTGAGGCTTCGCCGCGTTCACCACCCCGGCTCGCTTATCTGTTCCAGATCCTCAACTCCCAACCCAGGCCCGGAGGGCCGGGTGATCACCAGCGACCGGAGGTCGCCAAGCAAACAACGGCAGGATGCCGTGTGTTTGCGTGAAACTAGACGACGTCGGGAACGACGAAAGACAGGTCTCGGGTGAAGGCGTCGTCGAAATCGTAGACGCCGTGGAAGTCTTCCCGCCTGTCCTTGCGGGTCTTCCGCATCTGGCCGATCTCGATCATGTTGAACACAATCTCGCCGAGGTCGGCCGTGCTTCGCACGCCCCAGGCCCCGAGCACCGTCCGGGCCATGTAGCCGTACTGCTGGAGGGCATACTGTCTCGCGGCTTCGCAGAGTTGCTGGCCCGTGAGATGACGCTCCGCCTGCCGTTTGCGGGCTCGACCCGCCCGGGGACGGGGCTTGGCATCGGGGTCCTGCCCGCCTCGAGCGGGCTCCAGGTCCTCAGCTGCAGGCTCCTCGCCCATTCCGAGGGAATCCTGTGCGTACTGCAGCGATTCGAGGATGAACAGGTAGGCGTCGAGTTTGTAGCGCACGTCCCTGCGCAGTAACTGGGCGAGGGGATGGTTCGGTTCCACCGTCGGCATGGGCTCCTCTGATCGGCTGATCGCTCGGCTGGACACCGACGACTCGGGAGCCGCAGTATACCCGACCCAGGGCGGCTGTCAGCCTGCCCGAGGCAACGCGGCGGGGGCCGCAGGCTGACGGGGCTGCGGCTGAGGCGCCCCGCCCTGTCCATCTTCGAGAATAAACGTGTAGCCCAGCGGGGTCACCGGCTTTGAAAAATCGCGGATCATGTCGAGCCCCTTGTCGATCAGGCTCGTCCGCGGATCGAACTGATAGACATCGCGATCCTGACCGCCGGGCTTGTAGATCTGCATGGCGAACGGCATCAGGTCTCGAGACTGCAGGATCAATTCGACCTTGGAGAAGTTCGCCGCGTCGGCCTGGAGCCGCGGCGTGGCCTCCAGCCAGATCTGGTCGGCGACACCGGGCGGAGTGATGATCCGCATCGAGTATCGCTTCTTGAGCGTCTCAGACCTGGCGCCGAAGACGAAGGGGAGCGGACCGTCGCTGATCGCCTTGCCGCGGAGTTCAGGGGGCAGTTTCGTCTCCCGCAGTTGCCGCTCCGTGTGCCTGAATTCGTAGATGCTCGTGCCGTTGCAGACCCAGTGCTCGCCAGACTCCCCAACCCTCGGTTCATAGCGGCGGGTCTCGCCGTTCCACTGCTTCGAATCCTTGACCCGAAACAGCCCCTTGTCGGGGGAGGCATATTTGATTTCGCCGGCGCTCTCCGAAAAGGCCAGTCGCTCGCCTCCCGAGTCAGCCGGACTCCAGGCGTTGTATTCCCACTTGTAGAAGCCGCAGGACCAGGTCGTGACGGCGGCATTGCGGGCCTCCCAGGCCGCGAGCAGGCGGTCGAGGGCCGCCTGCTGTTCCGGGCTGAGTGGCTGCGGTGCCTGGGGAGCAACCGTCTGGCCCGGGCGTGGCTGCAGGTTCTGCGATTGCTGGGCACCGGCGACGCCTGGCAGCAGGAAGGCGACGATCGCGAGGCCGAGGCATGCGATCCACGGTCTGCCAGGTTTCTGCGGAAAGGTCGGGACTGGCACGGCGGGGGCTCCGGAAAGGTGGGGGGAACGGTAGCACCCGTCGGGTCCCGGGGCGAGGCCGGTTTACGGCCGGCAGACGTCCGGGAGCGAATGCGGCTGGATCCCGATCAGGATCGCGGACAGGGTCGGAAACGGGATCGAACTCTGGATCAGAGGCCGGCCGCGAGGCGAAGTTCGGCGAGTTCGCGGGAAAATCCCGCCGAGAGAATCGGGAACCGGCACCAGGTCTTGGGGTCGAGGTTCTCGTCATCGAGATGAAACGAGGGCGCATATCGCTCCCGCTTCCACTGGTTGCGGCTCCAGAGCGTGAAGAACCGCTCGATCCAGATCGCCAACTGCCGGGCATCGCCCTCCGGCCGGGCATGCCGCAGCCGCTGCCAGACCTCGAGCGGTGTCTGCTTGTCGCGGATCGCATACCGCTCGATCTGATCGAGCAGCTCATAGGGCATCAGATCCCCCTCGTCGGTCTGCCCGGCCGCGCCGGGCCGGAGTTCGGCCGTCGGCGTCTGGGCGTTGACCGCGGCGAGAGCCGGGATCGGGCCGATTCCATCGGGCCCCAGTCGCTCGAGCCAGACGAGCCAGCGGCGCAGGTAGGCCTTGTCGATGCCCGCGATCGGCGCAAGACCGCCGCATGTGTCGCCATCCATCGTCGCATAGCCCACCGCCGCCTCGGAACGGTTGCTGGTGGAGAGAAGCAGGGCATTGCGGATGTTCGCCAGCATCCAGATGCCGGGGGCGCGGGCGCGGGCCTGGATGTTCTGGAGAGAGACATCGTCCCGGCTCCAGTCGAGCGGCCGCCCGACCGCGCGGGACACGATCGCCGTGTAGTCGCGAACGAGGGATTCGACATCGAAGGCGTGAAACTCCGCCCCGAGCGCGGCGGCCAGTTCCTCCGCCGCCCGGCGGGTGACCGGACCGGAGTTCGCCGTGGACTGATAGACGCAGGTCAGAAGCGATCCGATGAGCTGGCGGACGGCCGCCTCCTCGTCGGGGAGATCCTCCGCCGCCTCGACGCAGGCGGCGACTCCCAGTCGCCTCGCGACGGCACTCGGCGGCATCTCGAGGGCGGCGAACCGGACAGCGAGAGCCGCCAGACAGGCGACGGCCGAGGAGTCGGCGCCTCCGCTGGCCGAAACGACGAAGCCCCGCGAGCGGCTCTTGCGCATGACGTCAAACAGGCCGAGGGCCACGGCACGGGTGAACTCCTCCTCCTTGACGCTCGCTCCCTGCTCCCAGGCGTCCCGACCCGGAGACGAGTTCCGGCCTCGAGCGTGATCGGGCCGATCGAGGTCGTCCCGCGGCGGCGTGAACTCGATCGTGACCTGATCCTCTCCGGCGTTGGCAGCCGGTTCGACCGCGAGCCTGGCCTGGGCGAGGCGGGTGGCATCGAGATCGACGCTGGCCGTGGTGCAGACCGAGTCCTGAAATGAAAACCGTCTGCCCTCGGCCACCATCGTTCCCGCCGAGGCGATCAGAACCCCGCCGTCATAGATCGCCCGGCCGGCCTCGTTGCCCAGCAGGTTTGCGTAGACGTAGGTCACACCGTAGGCCCGCGATCCCTCGAGCACGAACCGGCGGCGAATCTGATCCTTGCCGAAGGCAAAGTGGCTGGCCGAGGGATTGAGAATCAGGTCGATGCCCCGAGCGGCGAGCCTTGCCCCGGGCCGGTCGGCCACCCAGGCGTCCTCGCAGATCTCAAAACCGATCCGCACACCGCCACAATCGAATCGCAGGTCGCCGAGGGGAACCTGCCGCCCCGCCATGGCCAGCAGGCCGCGACGGCCACGGGGCCAAGGACGAAACCATCGCGGCTCGTAGTGGATCCCCTCGCCCGCCAGGTGCTGCTTGCAGGCGAGCCCGGCGAGCCGGCCGTCGACGAGCAGCGCAGCCGCGTTGTAGAGGCCGCTCTCGTGCCAGACCGGCAGTCCGACCGCAACGATCATTCCCGAGGAGTGCGGCTCGATCTCCTCGAGCACGCGAATCGCCATCCGCTGAACACCCGGACTCTGAAAGGCATCCTCGCATCCGTAGCCGCTGATGCACAGTTCCGGGAGGCAGACGATGGAGACCCGACGCCGCCGGGCTTCCGCGATGGCGGCCAGGATCCGATCGCGGTTGCCGTCCCAGTCGAGCGGTGTTTGATTGAGCGTGATCCCGCCGACGGTGATCAGGTGCATGACTCGATGCTTCCGCTGCGGCTGCGCTGGATTTCACCCTGCGGGATCAACGCTGTGTCGGCTCTTCGAGGTAGGTGTAGCCGCCAAGCCCCTCCTCGTAGAATCTGAGAAAACGACCGGCCTGTTCGTCGCAGATACGGCCGTCGCGAACAGCCTGTTCGATCGACTCCCTGAGCCGGTTGACGAGCTGGTTGGAATCGAATTCGACGTAGTCGAGCACCTCGCGGACGGTATCCCCCTTGATCACGGCGTCGAGCACCACCTCGCCACGGGCGTCGGTGCTGACGTGAACCGCATTGGTGTCGCCATAGAGATTGTGCAGGTCGCCGAGGATCTCCTGATAGGCACCGATCAGGAACGCGCCCAGGTAGTAGGGCTCGTTCTGCCAGGCGTGCAGGGGCAGCGTCCGCTTCACATCGCGACGGTCGATGAACTGGTCGATCTTGCCGTCGGAATCGCAGGTGATGTCGCCGAGCACGGCGGCACGCGTGGGCCGCTCGTTGAGCCGATGGATCGGCATCACCGGAAAGAGCTGCTTGATCGCCCAGCTGTCCGGGATCGACTGGAAGAGCGAGAAGTTGCAGAAGTAGGTGTCGGAAAGCATGGCCTCCAGTCCCTCGAGTTCCTCGGGGATGAACTCCAGCTGTTTCGAGAGCTTGCAGATCTTCCGACAGATCGACCAGTAGAGGTTTTCGACGGCCGACCGCTGATCGAGCGGCAGGTAGCCGCTGGAGAACAGACTCATGGCGGTGTCGAGTGACTGCTGGGCGTCGTGATAGCTCTCGAGCAGGTTCCGGATGTTGATGTTCTGGGAACTCTCGAA
The DNA here is from genome assembly GCA_945897435.1 of Candidatus Kuenenia stuttgartensis. Classification (GTDB taxonomy): domain Bacteria; phylum Planctomycetota; class Planctomycetia; order Pirellulales; family UBA1268; genus RGVT01. The sequence goes on from CAMDFJ010000005.1 coordinate 25,336, forward strand.
GAGGTCGTGGAGTGGCTGCTCGGCCTCCTCGGGCGGCTGGCGGAGTTCCCCGTTGCCCCCCTGCTCCGACACTCCCAGCACGCCGAAGATCAGCATGCTGTGGTATGCGACCACCGCCCGGCCGCTCTCCGAGACGATCGTCGGATGGGGCACACCCGCCTCGTCGCAGGCGTTTTGGACGTGATAGACGACGTCGTTGGCATACTCCTGCAGGCTGTAATTGACGCTCGACTCGAAGTTGGTCTGCGAACCGTCGTAATCGACGCCCAGCCCGCCGCCGACGTCGAGATAGCGGAGGCCGGCCCCGCGTTTCACCAGTTCGGTGTACATCCGCGAGGCCTCGTTGAGAGCCCCCTTGATATGGCGGATGTTGGTGATCTGGCTGCCCTGATGGAAGTGAAGCAGTTGGAGGCAATCCTCCATACCCCTCGAGGCGAGCAGCTCGAGTCCCTTGAGGAGTTCGCCGGCCGTGAGGCCGAACTTGCTGCGAAACCCTCCCGACGCCTGCCAGCGGCCGCTGCCGCGGGTGGCGAGTTTGACCCGCATCCCGATCCGCGGCCTGACGCCGAGCTTCTCGGCATATTCGAGGATCAGGTGCAGTTCCGAGAACCGCTCCACCACCGGGATCACGTGCCGGCCGATCTTCTGGGCCAGCATCGCCGTCTCGATGAACTCGGCGTCCTTGAACCCGTTGCAGATGATCGGTGTCTCGTTGTCTGCCAGGGCGATCACGGCAAGCAGTTCCGGCTTGCTGCCCGCCTCCAGACCGAAGCGGTAGGGCTTGCCAAACTGCAGCACCTCCTCGACCACCTGCCGTTGCTGGTTCACCTTGACCGGATACACGCAGCAGTATTCGCCGCGGTAGCCGTTTTCCCGCATCGCGGTGGCGAACACGCCGTGGATCTCGCCAAGCCGGTGCTGGAGAATCTCGCCAAACCGCAGCAGGATCGGCAGGTCGATGCCGCGAACCTGCAGTCGGTCGACGAGCGACTTGAGGTCGATGCTCTTGGTCGGATTCTTGTCGGGATGCACCAGCAGATTGCCGTTCGGCCCGACCGAAAAATAGCCGTTGCCCCAACGCGCGACCTCGTAGAGCTCGGCAGCGTCAGCGGGACTCCAGTGCTCGACATCGAGATCGACTGCCATCGATGATTCCGGTGTGGGTGGACCGAAGAACAGGAGGTCGACGAGGGGAACAAATCCGCCGTGTTGCCTCGAGGTGAGTGTAGCGTGATCCGCCGTCGGGGCCATGCCGACCCGGACAGACTTCAGACGACAGTGCGCGACCAGCGGCCTTGTCTGAAAATCAGGAGCATGGCGAGCCCCCGCAGACTGAGATCGGCGGCCATCGCATACCAGGCCCCGACCGCCCCCCATCCGAGACCTGGAATCACGATCGCTCCGCCCGCGAGCGAGAGTGGCGGCCAGGCGAGCCCGATCGCCAGCGGCAGCCGCACGAGCAGCAGCCCGAGAAAATTGACGATCAGCGGCAGCCGGGTGGCACCCGCACCGCGGAGGCCGCCGGAAAGCACCATCAACAGGGCCAGGGGTGGCTGGACGAAGGCCACGATCCGGACCAGTCGGGCGGTCAGTGCCGCCACTTCCGGCTGACGGTCGGCGCCGCCGACGAACCAGCCCGCCAGCCGATCGGCCTGCCCGAGAAAGGCGAGTCCTGCGACCGACATCAGGAGAACACAGGCCGTGGCAGACAGCCAGACACTTCGCCTCGCCCGGGGTTCATCCTGAGCACCGAGAAACTGGCCTGCCAGCGTGGCGGCAGCGACCTGGAAGGCGCTGCCGGGCAGATAGGCGAGCGACTCGATCGTGATCGCCACCGAATGGGCCGCGGCATCGACGTTGCCGAGCCGATTGACAATCGAGAGAAATCCCAGATGACAGGCCGCATTGGCGATGGCGTCGACTCCCGCAGGAAGGCCGACGTGGAGGATCCTGCGGAGCATCGCCGGGTCGGGACGGGCGTCAACGACCGCGAACCCCAGCCGGCGGACCAGCAGCGTTGCCACAGATACCGCCCCGAGGCAATAGCCGGCCAGCGTCCCCCAGGCGAGCCCCTCCCAGCCGAGCGCCGGCAGACCGCAGACACCGGTGGCAAGGCCATAGCTCGCCGCGGCGTTCACGATGTTCACGACCGTCATCGAGGCCATCCCGGAGACCATGTCTCCGCTGCCCCGGAGCACGGCGACACCGACATGCACGAGCATGATCGCAGGCAGACCCGGCAGGACGATCCCCAGATACGAACGGGCGTGGGCAGAACTCTCCTCCGGAAGCCCGAAGGCCGCCAGCAGTGGCTCAGCGAGGATCGAAACGACCGCCAGCAATCCGCCTGCCGCGAGGACGCCGAGGAGCAGAGCCTGGGACGCGGCCGATCTGGCACCGCCCGTGTCGCCCGCACCGGTGCTCCGGGCGACGAGTGCGGTTGCCGCGATCGCGGGGACGGCGAAGAGTCCGGGCAGAAAGGCCAGACAGTAGGCCACGAGGCCGACCGCCGCCAGATACTCGGGCCCTTCGAGCAGATTTCCCGCCAGCCATTTGTCGGTGAATCCCACCGAGAGGGCCAGCAGTTGCTCCACGAGCACGGGCAGGACGAGGCGGCCGACCGTCAGCGACAGGCCAGGACCCGACTGCCGGGCGGGTGGCTTCGGCCTGCCCTGAACGTTCACCGGAACTGCTTCGGCAGCCGTCCGACCAGCCGCCGGAATCAGCTGAACAGCTCCCTGATCACCCTTCCCGAGTTGGCAATCTTCATCGGCCGGCCATTTTTCGCGGTGAACGTGGTTTCGAGCGAGACCCCCAGCGACGCGAGCACGCTGGCCATCACATCCTGGGAGGAATAAGGCTCGCTCACGACCTCCTTGCCATCGGAACTCGTCTCGCCGACGACCACGCCCCGCTTGAACCCACCGCCGCCGACGACCACGCTCCAACTCCGGGCCCAGTGGTCACGGCCGCCATTGCCGTTGATGTTTGGCGTCCGACTGAACTCGCCCATCCAGATGATCGCAGTGTCGTCGAGCAGGCCACGATCGGCGAGGTCGGAGATCAGTGCGCTCATCGCCTTGTCGAGTTCGGGCAGCTTCTGATTCTGCAGCGTCGGAAAGATGCCGGCGTGATTGTCCCAGCCGCCGAGATCGACCTCGACGAAAGGCACCCCAGCCTCGACGAGCCGCCGGGCCATCAGGCAGCCGCGGCCAAACCCGGTGGCGCCATACCGCTCCCGCACCGCCTCCGGCTCCTTCATCAGCTTGAAGGCTTCCATCTGCCTGCTGGTCATGAGCTTCACGGTCTTGTCGAGAACCTTCGCATGATCCTCGGCCGAGCCGCCCCGCTTTTCACCGATGAACTTCTTCTCGATCGTGGCCAGCATATCGAGTCGCTGCGCCATCCGGACCGGATCGATGCCACCGTCGAGGTTGCGGACGTTGCCGTTGGAATCGACGACGAACGGGGCCCATGTCATGCCGAGAAAGCCGGGGCCCACACTGCCGCCACCGACCGACACGAAGGGCGGAATCTCCAGTTCCGGCACCTGCTCGGCGAGTTCGTGGGCGATCACAGCGCCATAACTGGGGTGTTCGACGTTTGGATTGGGAACGTATCCGGTATGCATGTAGTAGCGGCCCCGCATGTGATCGGCCTCGCGGGTGCTCATCGACCTCACGATCGACATGTGGTGCATCTGCTTGGCCATCGAAGGCATGTGCTCACAGATGGCGATCCCATCGGCACTCGTCGAGATCTGCTTGAACGGCCCTCCGGTCGCCGAACCGGGCTTCAGATCCCAGATATCCATCGTGCTCGGACCGCCCCCCATCCAGAGCAGGATCGCCGACTTGTGCCGCTTCTTGATGTCGGCGGCGTTTGCGAGCAGCGAGTTGGTGAACGCCGTCGCCGGTGCCGCCAGGGCAGCCGCTCCAGCGAGATGGCTGATGAAGTGACGGCGATTCATGTCGGCGGGCGTCTGAAACATGACACGTTCCTCTGTGATGCGTGCAGTTCTTTCGAAGCCTACTCGGGCCATGGGGGCCGGTCAGGCATCTGTCTTCAAAGCCTGCTCGGGCCATGGATGGCCGAGCAGGCGTATAGTTAGTGATTGAGAATGAACTCGTTCGAATTGAGCACGGCCCACCAGATATCCTGGAGGGCACCGACGGCGTCTCCTTTGCGGGCAATCATCAGTTCGTTGGCCTTGGCGACCTCCTTGGCGGAGGGCTTGCGGGCAAGCGCAGCCAGGTAGATCGCGTCGATCTTGCCTGAATTTTTCAGACCGGCCGTGGCGACACGGTCGAGAAAACCACCCTTTCCTGTGCTGGTGGCGACCTTGATCAATTCGCCGTTGAACATCATCAACACCTGGGCAATGGAACCGTTGAAGGTCGTCGAGTCGTCACCTTCGTCGGTGCCAAAGGCGATGATGAACTGACGCAGCCATTCGTCCTTCTTCTTCGCGGCCCGCTCGCCCCCGACCCTGCTCTCGCCGACCTCGGTCGCCGTCAGGAGAGATTCGTAGAGTTCCTCCGCCCGCATCTGCCGCAGGTAGAAATGGGAAAATTTCGGCTTCTCACCGAGCGAGGGGTCGTCCCGAAGGTTGCCTTTGGCGGATCGGCTCGAAAGCGAGTAGGGCTTCGACAAGGCGATCCAGCGAACGAGTTCCTTGAGGTTGAAACTCTGCTCGCGAAACTCGGCTGCGAGGCCGTCGAGCAGTTCGGGATGGGAGGGGATATTGTGGTCCCCGAGATCGTCGACGGGCTTGGTGAAGCCGTGGCCGAGAAAGTGGCTCCAGACGCGGTTGACAATCGCCTTGGGCATCATCGGGCTCGCCTTGATCAGTTGGGCGAGTTCCCGGCGACGATTCACCCCGTAGGCGTTGCCTTCGGCGGTCTTCCCGGGCAGATAGCCGGTCTTGGAAATCTCCGTACCGTCGACGAAGACCGGATAGGCGACCTTTTTCAGACCATTTTTCAGGTCGTAGTACAGTTCGGCCTCATTCGGATCGCCCCCCTCCCCCGAGAAGTCCTCGTCGACGAGTTCGATCGACTGCACGTCCATCGTCTCCTCGAAACGGCGCAGAGCCCGGGCCTGGCGGAAGAAAGCGTTGAACTCCCAGAATTGGTTCTGCTTGCCATTGTTGAAGGGATGGTCGTGGCACTGGGTGCACTGGACGTGCAGTCCGAGGAAGATCTGTGCCGTCTTGGCGGTCGCCTGAACGCCCCCCTCCTCCATCTTGCCGGTGAGAAAGTTGGTGGCTCCGTTGAAGCCTTCGACGCCCTCCTTGTTGGTATTCGATCCCGTGGCGGTGACGAGTTCCTCCATGAACCTGTCATAGGGCAGATTCTTGGAGAAGGCCCGCCGCAACCATTGTCGCATTCCCGGGCGGCTGACCATGTCGTTGTCGACGTCCCTGCCGATCAGCGTCGTCGTCCAGACGTCGGTCCAATTGCGGGCGTACTCATCGACATACTCGTCGCCCAGCAATCTGTCGACGAGTTCGGCCTTCTTCGTCACCGATGAATCGGAGACGAAGGCATTCAGTTCCGCAACGGTCGGGATCCGACCGACAACGTCGAGGAACACCCGTCGGCACCATTCGCCGTCGGTGGCATCAGCAGAAGGCTGAAGGCCGGCATCGGCCCATCCGGCAGCGATCTGCTCGTTGATGAATTTCACCTGCGGAACGCCATAGGAGTCTGACGACTCGGCGGCGACCGCCCTCCCTGCCCAGCATCGGGCCGCCATCAGGCCCAATACCACCGCGGCGACGAACCAACCCCGGAGACGGTTCATGGGCAGATCCAATCCAACGGCAGAAGTAGCGGAGGGCCTGCTGACGTGCCCCGATCGCCTGCTGAATTCTATCCCTGCCGGAATCCGCCAACAAATCCTCTTCCGGCCGGCGTTCAGGACCTGGCCCGAGACGCCTTCGGCGGCCTGGCGGCCTGGACCTTGGGAGCGGAACCGATTTCGGACCGCCCCTCGCTGCCCACGAACTCGAGAACTGCCCGGGGGCCGGCGTCGCCGAGGCGGGGAGTCGCGAGTTTCAGGATCCTGGTGTAGCCACCGGGACGGTCGACGAATCGAGGAGCGATCTTTTCGAATACGATCCGGGCAGCCTGCTTGTCGCCAAGCAGCGTCACGACACGCCGGCGGGCCGTCACGGCCGGGGCCGATGCGGCAGCCCACTTTTGCCACTCCTCACTCGACCGCCATCTCTTCCACTCGGCGGAATCACGATCTGCCGAGGTCGCAAAGTCCTTGGCCCTGCCCGAGGCGATCAGCCCCCGCTTGGCGATCGTGATGCATCGTTCCACGAGCGGACGCACCTCTTTGGCCTTGGCGACCGTGGTGATGATCCGGCCCGGCACCGCCGGAGCCCCGACCTCATCCACCTCGACATCCCGCTCCGTCAGCATCAGAGCGGCTGCGAGGTTCCGAAGCAACGCTCTCTGGTGTGACGGGCTACGGCCGAGAACACGTCCTTTGCGACGGTGGCGCATCGTTCAATTCCTTCGTTCTTTCGTGATTGGGTCTGCGATCTGGATTCTGGCGAAAGCGGCTCAGGCGTCGGCCGTGGACGGAACCGGCATGCCGAGTTTGAGACCACCGATTTCCTCGAGTTTCGCCTCGATTTCCTGAAGCGTCGTCTCGCCGAAATTGCGAACCTCGAGCAGCTCTTCACGGCTGCGGGAAACCAGTTCCCGAACTGTGGCGATCCCTTCCGCCTCAAGGCAGTTGGCTGCACGAAGGGAGAGTTTCAGGTCGGAGACGACCATTCCCAGGAGACCTTCCAGAGAAGGCTGCAGCCGGGCCAGATCGGCGACCGAAGGCTGATTGACCGCCGCACCAGGCTTGCCATAGCCCACGAACGGATTGAGGTGCTTCCGGAGGATCTTGGCCGCCTCGACAAGGGCCATTTCCGGAGTCACGGTCCCATCAGTCCAGATCTCCATCGTCAACTTGTCGTAGTTCGTCTTCTGACCGACGCGGGTCTCCTCGACCTCGTACCGCACCCGGGTCACGGGGCTGAACACGGCGTCGACGGGAATGATCCCGATTTCCTGAGCTTCGGGGGTGTGCTCGCTGGCTGGTACATAGCCGCGGCCGTTTTCAACGACCATCTCCAGCTCGAACGGCACGTCGTCGGTGAGCGTGGCCAGAACGAGATCCTTGTTGACCACCTCGACGGCATCGTCGGTCTGGATGTCGGCACCGGTAATCGGGCCACGGCTGCTCTTTTCAACCCGGATCACACGGGTCGATTCACTATGGTTTTTGACCACGAGGCTCTTCACCGCCAGCACGATGTCGGTCACATCCTCGAGCACGCCCTTGATGGTCGTGAACTCGTGCAAAGCCCCGCCCACCTTGATCTGGGTGACGGCACTCCCTTCGAGGCTCGACAACAGCACCCGACGCAGGCTGTTTCCCACGGTGGTGCCAAAACCCCGTTCAAAGGGCTCGGCCACGAACTTTCCGTAGGTGCTCGAAAGCGTTTTTGAATCAGAGATGACGGAACTTGGCAGTTCCAGGCCGCGCCAACGGATGTGCATTCGAAACTCCTTGTCGTGTCGTGCAGTGTGTCTTGCAGATTACCTTGCAGATTGTCTGCCCTGGGTGCCTCGGGAGGGGCGACGACCGCCACCCGACGGTGCACTGAAACCGCCTACTTGGAACAGAGCTCGATGATCAGGTTTGCCTGAACCGGAATGGATACGTCCTCTGCGGACGGAAGTCGGTCAACCCTACCCTCCGGGATCGGGCCGTCCACGCGGGTCAGGAAATCAGGAACATCGCGGCGGGAATCGGAAAGTGCCGAGTGGACGAGTTGCAGGCTCTTCGCCCGGTTCTTCACACGAATCAGATCTCCCGCCTTGACGAGATAGCTCGGCACGTCCAACCGACGACCATTGACGGTGATGTGGCCGTGCATCACAGCCTGCCTGGCCGCGGATCTGGATGTGGCAAAGCCCATCCGGTGGACCACGTTGTCAAGCCGCCGCTCCAGCAGCGACATCAGCGTTTCGCCGGTGTTTCCCGTGCCCCGTTCGGCCCGCGAAAAGTAGGTGCGGAACTGTCGCTCAAGAACGCCATAGTAGTGCTTGACCTTCTGCTTCTCGCGAAGCCGGAGGCCGTAGTCGGTCGGCTTGCTGCGACGCTTCTGCACCACGCCAGGCGGGCTCGCCCGCCGCTCGAAGGCACACTTCGGCGTATCGCAGCGATTGCCCTTGAGAAACAGTTTGAGTCCGTCGCGGCGACAGAGCCGGCAGACAGGTCCTGTGATGCGTCCCATGATCCCTCTTTAAGATCTTTCGATGATTCTTCGATTGACTCGCAAATGACTCTCAAAAACCGACAGACGACCAGCCCGTTGCCCCGGGGCTCGAGGGCAACAGCGACCGGTCAGACCCGCCTCTTCTTCGGCGGCCGGCAGCCGTTGTGCGGCAGCGGAGTGATATCCTCGATGCTCTTGACGTTCATCCCGGCGGCCTGAAGCGCCGTGATCGCGCTCTCGCGACCGCTCCCGGGACCACGAACACGCACCTCGAGTTCCTTGACACCATACTTCGCGGCCTTTTCGGCAGCCTGCTGGGCGGCACACTGCCCCGCGAACGGAGTGCCCTTCCGACTGCCCTTGAAACCACAGGTGCCACCGCTCGCCCAGCAGAGCGTATCTCCCTTGGTGTCGGTGATGGTGACGGTCGTATTGTTGAAACTCGCCGTGATAAAGGCGATTCCGGCCGAAACGCTCTTCTTTTTTGCCTTCGCAACCTTAGACATGAATCTGCTTGTGTCCCTTGCCTGATGTCGTGTGGATGTTGTTTCGCGGCTGATTCCCCGGGACCACCGACAGGTCGCGACGAATCACAGAAATCGATTCCCTGAAATTACTTGAGATCCTTGACGCCCTTCTTCCCGGCCACCGTTTTCTTCGGCCCCTTGCGAGTGCGGGCATTGGTTCGGGTTCGCTGTCCCCGCACCGGCAAACCGCGGCGATGCCGCACACCCCGATAACTGCCGATGTCCTTCAATCGCGAGATGTTTTGCGAGACCTGCCGCCTCAGTTGCCCCTCGACCACGTAGTCCTTGTCCATGAGGGCCGCCAGTCGGGCCAGCTCATCCTCGTGCAGATTGCGGGCGATTCCCTCCGGATCGACACCGGCCTTGTGGCACAGTTCCCGCGCCACCCGCTGGCCAACGCCGTAGAGGTACTGCAACGAGTAGATCGTCTTCTTTTCGGAGGGGATGTCGACGCCGAGCAGACGGGGCATAAAAGTATTCCGATATGGACTGTGAATCCTGACGGGCTGCGAATCGTGTGCGTGTCGGGCATACGGGCGGCACGGGCTGCGTCAGGAGTTCCTGATCGAAGCCCTGCCCAACTTCCCGCCGGCTCGCCGCAGGCGCTGAAATCGGTGCGGCCCAAGGACACCGCAACCTTTCAGGGCTGATCGGGCCGGACCGCGGGATGCCGAACCTCTCCCCACCCTCACCCCTGTCGCTGCTTGTGGCGGGGATCGGCGCAGACGACAAACACGACGCCGCGGCGTCGAACGATCTTGCACTTCTCACACATGCGGCGGACGCTGGCGCGAACCTTCATACTCAAGCTCGTGGCGGCGACCGACCACGCCTTCGGCGGAAACAGGGGGTCAAATGGGAAGTTTCGCAGTATAGGGACGCCGGGGAGGCGTTCACAAGGGGGTGCATTGTGACCGCCGTTTTTTGAGGAAAACAGGCCACCCCCTGCAGTGAATCTAGGCGGCGGAGCCGATCGACTCGCCTCCCGCCGGTGCGGCAGTGAGCACCACGGGCCCATTCTCGGTGACGGCGATCGTGTGCTCGAAATGGGCGCTCGGCTGGCCGTCGATCGTGGACTGCGTCCAGTGATCTGCCAGCAGCCGCACCTTTTTCGAACCCATGTTGACCATCGGCTCAACTGCGATCACCAGTCCTGGCTCGAGATCAAAGTCGTGGTTTCGGCGAAATGCCGGCGTGCAGAAGTTCGGGACCTGGGGATCTTCGTGCATCTTGCGGCCGATTCCGTGGCCGACGAAGTTCTCGACGACGGAAAACCCGTGGTCGCGGACATATTTCGCCATTTCGGTGGCCACATCGCTCCAGCGGCTGCGAACCCCCATCAGGGTGATCGCCAGGGCGAGGGCCCCCGAGGTGCAGTCGAGCAGCCTCTGCACCTCGGCCTCGATCGGCCCAACCGCATAGGTGACGGCCGAATCTCCACACCAGCCATCGACGCTGCAGCCGGTGTCGATGCTGACAACGTCCCCGACGCGAAGAATCCTCGGCCCAGGAATGCCGTGCACGACCTCGTCGTTCACCGACATGCAGCAGACTGCAGGAAACGGAACCTTGCCTGGCACGCCCTTGAAGAGCGGAACAGCCCCCTGCTCAAGGAAATACTTTTCGACAGCCAGGTCGATTTCCGCCGTGGAAATGCCGGGCCGGACGAGTGACCCGGCGAGCTGATGGGCACCCCAGACCACAAGGCCCGCGCGGCGCATCGCCGCAATCTCACGCGCTGAACGAAGATTGACCACGACATCTCCATGGGCTGCCTGACGCCGACCAATAGAGCGGAGTATACAGGCCTTGAATCGCCCGCTCTAGCGATGCGTTCCGCGGGAGAACGTCCGCAGGGCGGCCTTGATTCGCTCGAAGATTTCGTCGGCCGTTCCCAAGCCGTCGATGCTGGCGAGTTTGCCCTGGCGGGTGTAGTAGTCGAGCAGCGGGGCCGTCTGCAGTTCAAAGCTGATGATCCGGTTCGAAAAGATCTCCGGGTTGTCGTCGGCACGCTTCCTGGCGATCATCCGGCGGACGAGTTCGTCGCGGGGAACCGCCAGTTCGATCACGCCATCGACGCTCATCGCCTGCCGTTCGAGCAGGTCATCGAGCGTCGCCGCCTGGGGCAGCGTTCGAGGAAATCCGTCGAGCAGGCAACCGCTGCGGCAATCCTCGGCCGCGAGCCTCTTGGTCACCATGCCGACGATGATCTGATCCGGCACAAGTTGCCCTTGGGCGATGTAGTCCGCCGCCAGAAGGCCCTCGGGGGTGCCTGCCCGGACCGCTGCCCGGAGCATCTCGCCAGTCGACAGGTGCGGGACGTGCAGATGCTCAACAAGCCGCTGGCACTGGGTGCCTTTTCCAGCTCCTGGTGGCCCGATGAGGATGATCCGCATGAAACGTCCACATCACGTTACGACACGGGAACCAGGCGGCGGATCGCGACGGACTGCCAAAAGGGGAAGGGCAGAAAGCAGGGCCGTCAGGATTTTTCCAAAAGACCAGTGTAGTTCCTCATCACGAGATGACTGTCGATCTTCTGCACCAGATCGAACGCCACACTGACCGCAATCAGAAGCCCTGTTCCACCGTAGAAACTGGCGATCTGGGCCGGAATCCCCAGTGAGCCGCCCACGATCGTGGGGATGATCGCCACCAGCGAGAGGAACGCGGCACCCACGTAGGTGATCCGCTCCATCACCCTCTCGAGATAATCGGCCGTCCGCTTGCCAGGGCGATATCCCGGGATGAAGGCTCCGAAATTCTTGAGATTGTCGGCCATCTCCTTGGGGTTGAAGGTGATCGCCGTCCAGAAGTAGCAGAAGAAGTAGATCAGTACCACGTAGAGCAGGTTGTAGAGGAAGGACTGCCCTCTGGTGAACGAATCGTGCAGGGCTCCAAGCACCGCATTGCCCGGGTTCGCGTTGTGCAGATACTGAAAGATCATCTGGGGAAAGAGCAGCAGCGAGCTGGCGAAAATGATCGGCATCACACCGGCCTGATTCACACGGAGCGGGAGGTATTGCCGCGTGCCACCGTAGACCCTTCTTCCGCGAACGTGCTTGGCACTCTGGGTCGGAATTCGACGCTGTCCCTGTGTCATGAACACGACGCCGGCGACGACACCGACGAACAGGGCCGCGAGAACGAGCAGGGTTTCGATGCCCATCTTGCCGCCACCGCCACCCAGTTCCCAACTCGTGTCGCTGGCAAGTTCGACAAGGGCGCTCGGCATCGCAGCAAGAATGCCCGCCATGATCAGCAGGCTGATTCCATTCCCGATCCCGAACTCGTCGATCTGTTCGCCGAGCCACATCAGAAAAACGGTTCCCGCGGTCATCGTCATCACCGCCACGAATTGCCAGACGAAGGGCAGCCTTCCATCAACCAGAAAACTCGACTGGATCAGCGAGGTGTCGCCGACCCGCGCGTTCGAGAGAAAGGCGACATAGGCCCAGCTCTGCAGGATGCAGATCAGAACCGTCGCATAACGGGTGTATTCATTGATTTTCTTGCGGCCCGCCTCCCCCTCCTTCTGCAGCCGCTCGAGCGGTGGCCAGACCGTCGCCAGAAGCTGGAAGATGATCGATGCGGAAATGTAGGGCATGATCCCGAGACCGAAGATCGTGGCCTGGGAAAGCTGGCTTGCCGAGAACACGGCGACCGTTTTGAGCAGGTCGCCGATGCCACCCGCCTCCTCGGCAAATGCCGTCATCGCCTTGGGGTCGACAATCGGAAGCGGAACCTGCCAGCCAACTCGGTAGATGGCAAGAAGTCCGAGCGTCAGCAGGATCTTCTGCCGCAGTTCGGGGATGGTGAAGATGATCCGCAGTTTTTCCAGCACGTGATCCGCTCCCTCTGATGCCCGGCAGGCCGAATACCAATGCCGGCCATGAATCCTGGTTGACCGACCTCCTGATGACCGACGGGAACCGGAGAACCCGGATTCGGCGGCACCGATTGTCTGGTGACAGCCTACCGCTCCGCCGGGCTGCTACCCAGTCGTCTTTCCAGACGCCTTTTTCCGCGGGGACTTTTTCGTTCCCTTGACCACCGGTGCCGCCCCTGGAAGCTCTGTCACCGTGCCCCCTGCTGCCAGGATCTTTTCCCGGGCCTGGCCACTGAAACGGTGGGCCGACACCTTGAGCGGCTTGCCGAGCGTTCCGTCGCCGAGGATCTTGAGCACGTGCCAGATGCCCTTGGCCAAACCGGCCGCCTTGAGGGTTTCCGGGTTCACCTCGGCGTTTGCCGGGAAGCATGCCTCGAGGTCGTCAACGTTCACACCGGCCACGATCAGACCGTGACTGTTGTGGAATCCTCGCTTCGGAATCTGGCGGATGATCGGCATCCTGCCACCCTCGAAGATCGCGGGAGACGACCAACCGGCAAGCTGGCCCTGCCCCTTGTTGCCGCGGCCGGCGGTGCGACCCCTGCCAGATCCCGGGCCGCGGCCCACGCGAAGCCGCTTGCGGTTTTTGTTGATTCCGCGATTGACGTCACTGATCTTCATCTGCTGGGTTCCTTGGACTGCGGTCCGGTGATTGCACCGGAATGAATGTTGTCTTCTGAGGAGATCGAACTCGGGACGATGACGGCTCGCGTCAGGACAATGAAACGCCCCGAAGCCGCTCCACCTCACTCCGTGTTCGGAGCTGCTTGAGCGCTACAAGCGCGGCCTTCACGAGATTCACAGGATTCGTCGATCCGTGAGCCTTGGTGAGGACGTCGCGGATGCCTGCCGACTCACAGACCGCCCGGACGGCGGCCCCAGCGATGATTCCGGTTCCGGGGCTGGCCGGCAGCAGGATCACCTTCGCCGTGCCACTGACGCCCTCGACCCGGTGCGGGATCGTGCCCGACTCAACCGGAACCTCGATCAGGTTTTTCATGCCGTCCTTGATCGCCTTCTCGACCGCCGGTGGTACCTCGTTGGCCTTGGCATACCCGCAGCCGACCTTGCCCCGACCGTTGCCGACCACGACGAGTCCGGCGAAGCTGAACCTGCGGCCACCCTTGACCACAGTGGCACAGCGACGGACCTTGACGACCTTCTCGGCAAACTCGCCGCCGGCGCCGCGATCACCACCGCGCGAGTCTCTCGAATCCCTGTTCGTTCCGGTCGACACTGTTGGCAATCTCCAGAGAAAAGTCCGTCAGATACCTTTAGAATTCCAGGCCCGCCGCGCGGGCTGCGTCGGCGAGGGCGGCCACACGGCCGTGATAACGAAACTCACCGCGGTCGAAGCAGACCTTGGTGACACCGGCTGCCCGGGCCCGATCCGCGACCGCTTTTCCAATCGCCTCGGCGGCCTGCTTGTTGCCACCGAAGGAGACGCCGTCGCGAATCTGCTTGTCCATCGAACTGGCCGAGGCGAGGGTACGGCCCGAGGCATCGTCAATAACCTGGGCGTAGATGTGCTTGTGGGTGCGAAACACCGAGAGCCTCGGCCGCTCGGCCGTGCCACGGATGTGCCGACGGACACGGTTTCTCCGTCGGGTTCGCTGCCTGAGAATCGTGCGTGAATGATCCATGAAATTGCCCTGTTCGTCCTGTTACTTCGTGACCGCTTTGCCGGCCTTGCGGCGGACCTGCTCGTTCTCGTAGCGGATGCCCTTGCCCTTGTAGGGTTCCGGCTTCCGCAGCGACCGCACTTCAGCGGCGAACTGCCCGACGAGTTGCTTGTCGATCCCCTTGATGACGACGTGCGTCTGATCGGGGCATGTCACCGTCAGACCGGCCGGAATCGGCACCTGCAATTCGTTGGCAAATCCGACGCGAAGCTGAAGCGTGTTCTTCTGGATCGCGGCGATGTAGCCGACGCCGACGATCTCGAGTTTCTTTTCGTAGCCCTTGGTGACGCCTTCGACCATGTTGGCCGTGAGCGCCCGGGTGAGACCGTGCACCGACCGAGCAATCCGGTTGTCGTCGGCGCGATTGACCTGAAGCCGCCCTGCGGCCTGGTCGAGTTCGATCGACACGGAGGGGTGCAGCCGCTGCTCCAGCTTGCCGAGCGGACCCTCCACCTTGAGCGTGCCGGATTCAACGGCCACCTTCACGCCCTTGGGAATCTCTACTGGTGACTTGCCGATACGCGACATTGATCCGTGACCTTTCTCGTGACTTTTCCCGACGTTTCGTCCGCAAACCTGCCCGTTTTCCGATCCACATCACCAGAGTTCGCAAAGCACTTCGCCGCCGAGTTTCCGCTGCCTTGCCTCGCGATCGCTGACAACTCCACTGGACGTCGAAAGGATCGAGATTCCGAGGCCGCCGAGAATCGGACGCAGCCGCACGGAGCGGCTGTAGACCCGTCGTCCGGGCGAACTCACCCGCTTGATGTGTCGGATCAGTCGCTCGCCGTTGGGGCCGTACTTCAATTCGAGTTGCAGCTTTGCGACCGGCTCCGCCTCCACCTCACGCCAGTCCCAGATAAAGCCCTCGCGCTTGAGCACGTCGGCCACGCCACGCTTCACCTTCGAACTCGGAACCTCCACGGTGGCGCGTTCGACGCGCACCGCGTTGCGGATGCGGGTGAGCATGTCGGCGATGGGGTCGGTCATCATGTCAAAAGAACCCTTCTGAAGAACCTTGTAAAACCTGTTCCCTACCAGCTGGCCTTGCGAACGCCCGGAATACAGCCCTGATCGGCGAGTTTCCGAAAACAGATACGGCAGGTGCCGAACTTCCGATACACCGCACGCGGGCGGCCGCAGAGCATGCAGCGGTGCACCTTGCGCGTGGAGAATTTTGGCGGTCGCTTGGCGGCGGCGATTTTCGACTTGCTTGCCATACGTTGTTCCAGTGCCGGCGGCCGCTTCGGCCGCGTGAGCTTCTCTCGTCCCCGTGCCGCTACGCCGCGGCACCACCATCTTCGTCGTCCTTCTTGAGCGGTACACCCATCGCACGGAGGAATTCCCGCGCCTCATCGTCGGTGCGGGCCGTCGTCACGAGGGTGATGTTCATTCCCTGCGGCCGGGTGAACTTGTCGGGATTGATCTCCGGAAACACCATCTGCTCCGACAGACCGAGGCTGTAGTTGCCATGGCCGTCAAATGCCGTGCTGGAAAGTCCGCGGAAATCGCGAACCCGCGGCAGTGCGAGCGAGACGAGCCGGTCGAGGAACTCGTACATCCGCCGTCCGCGAAGCGTGACCTTGCAGCCGATCGGCAGATTCTCGCGGAGCTTGAATCCCGAGACGGCCGCCTTCGAGAGGGTTGCAATTGGCTTTTGGCCCGTCACCTGAGTGAGGGCATTGAGCGCCTCCTCGAGGTACTTCTTCTCGGAGACAGCCACGCCGACACCCATGTTCACGACGATCTTGACGAGCTTCGGGATCGCGTGCGGATTGGTCCGCGAAAGCGACTTCCCGAGGGCTGGACGGACCGTGTTTGTGTAGTACTCGAGCAACCGCGGCGTACCGGCTGGGCCGGAGGCGACTGGAGCTGCTTTCGATTTTTTCGCCATGACCTTGTTCCTTGACCCTGTCCTTCAACCAGGCTGTTCGATTGTCCGGGGCCAATTCCCCTTGTTGTTTACTTCTTGACCGCCGCCCCGGCGGCCTTGGGACGCTTGAGCGTGCCGAGATCCGCACCGCACTTCCTGCACACCCGCACCCGGCCACCATCCTCGGCAACCCTGACGCCGAGCCGGGAGGCCTTGTCGCATCCGCTGCAGACGAGAAGAACGTTGGAGGCGTCGATCGGCATCTCTTTGCTCAGCCGTCCGCCCTGCTGGTTCTTCTGGCTTCGCTTCACGTGCCGGTAGACGCGGTTGACGCCCTCGACCACGATCTTCCCATCCGACGGCCGCACGGAAAGCACCTTGGCACGGGTGCCTTTGGCGTTGCCGGTTTTCACCTCGACGAGATCACCCGATCGGATGAGCATCACACCACCTCGTTCGCAAGACTGACGATCTTCATAAAATTACGGTCGCGAAGCTCACGAGCCACTGCGCCGAAGATGCGCGTGCCCTTGGGATTCTTGTCGTTGTCGACGATCACACAGGCGTTCGTATCGAACTGAACGTAGCTGCCGTCATCCCGGCGGGTGGGTCGTTTGCAGCGGACGATCACCGCCTTGACCACGGCCTTCTTCTTCACCTCGCTGCCGGCGATCACGCTCTTCACGCTGCAGACGATGATGTCGCCAAGACCGGCGGTCCGCTTCTTGCTGCCTCCGAGCACCTTGAAGCACATCACTTCCTTGGCGCCGGTGTTGTCGGCCACGACGAGCCGGGTCTGCATCTGGATCATGTCGAGGCCCCTTCCTTTGCATCAGCACGACCGCCAGCCGCAGCCTCTTCGGCGCGGGCCGCCGATTCCTTGATCTGGGTGGCTCGCGCACCGCTGCGAAGCGAGGCGACGTCAACCGCCGTGCTCTTGGCGACGACCCGCACCAACTCCCAGCGCTTCAGGCGACTGCGAGGACGGCATTCGATGATCTCGACGGTGTCGCCAGGAGCAGACTCCTCGTGCTCGTCGTGCACGTGGCAGACGGTCCGGCGATGCTGGATCCGGCCATACTTGTGGTGACGAATGACCCGGGGAATCTCCACTCGCCGCGTCTTGCTTGCGGCGGCGCTGGTGACCGTACCGGTTTCGACTCGCTTGGGCATTGAAACTTCCTCGATTACTTTCCGCGGTTACTTCCCGCCTTCAATTTCCGCTTTGCGTCCGCTTCTTGAACTCGCGCCGCCTGGCGACGCCCGCCTTGCCGGGAGCCTGCACCTTGGCCCGGCCGCTGGCCCTCGGCCGTTTGGCATGCTTGGCGTGCAGTGTCTCATCGTGACCCTGACCGGCGGCATCCGTCTCGACGACGACAACGGCCACCTGACTACCCCGTTCGGCCAGGATGGTCTGGCAGCGGGCGATCGTCTTGCGACTCTTCCGCAGTTCCGTCGGCGCGGCGAGCTTTTCAGTCTGCGCCTGGAGTTTGAGCCGGAACAACGATTCCGCCGCATCCTTCCAGACGAGCCGGATTTGCTCGTCACTCATGTCGCGAATATCTCGAACTTTGCTCATGTGATCGCTTCCTACATTGCCCGCCGCTTCACGAAGCGGACGCGGATCGGCATCTTGTGGGCCAGACGGGCCATGCAGACCCGGGCAGCGTCTTCCGAGACGCCACCGATCTCGTAGAGGATCGTGCCCGGCTTGATGACGGCCGCCCAATACTCCGGCTCACCCTTGCCCTTACCCATTCGGGTTTCGAGCGGGATCGACGTGATCGACTTGTGGGGAAACACGCGCACGTACAGCCTGCCCTCCGTGCGGAGGTACTGTTGGGCGGCGATTCGGCCTGCCTCGATCGTCGCGGCAGGCAGCCATCCCGGCTGCTCGGCCTGAAGGCCGAAGTCGCCGAAGACGACGCGATTGCCGCGAGAGGCATCACCTCTTATACGCCCTCTTTGGCTTTTTCGGTGCTTGACCCTCTTGGGCATCAGCGCCATCGCCGTTCTCCTCGTACATGCCTTGGTTGACCCACACCTGAATTCCGATGTTGCCCTGCGCCGTGGGAGCCTCGCAGAACCCGTAATCGATTTTTGCCCGGAGCGTCGACAGCGGCATTGAGCCGGCGATCGCCTTTTCGCAACGCGACATCTCGGCGCCGCCGAGGCGTCCGGCGAGTTGGATCTTCACGCCCTTTGCGCCCGCGTCCATCGTCGTGTCGATCGCCCGCTTGAGGGTTCGGCGGAAGGCAGCCCGCTTGACGAGCTGGTCGGCGATGTCCTCCGCGATCAGCTGTGCCTGGATCTCCGGCCGGGAGACTTCCTCGACCTTGAGATTGACGCGACGCCCAATCAGCTCCTGCAGTTCATCCTGCAGGCGGTCGACCTCCTGCCCCTTGCGGCCGATGATCACGCCCGGCCGTGCCGAGTGGAGGATCACCTTGACCTCATCCCGGGTCCGCTCGATCTCAACCTTCGGGATCGCGGCGGCCCGATACTTGGTCTTGAGGAATTTCCGAACACGAAAGTCCTCCATCAAAAGATCCCGGAAATCCTTCTTCGAGGCATACCAGCGGCTCTTCCACGGTTCGGTGACGCCGACGCGAAAACCGACAGGATTGACTTTCTGACCCATAACTCTTGCCTCTTCTCAGGGGATCGCGAGGATCGCCTTGCCTCTGTGTTCGTATATCTGGTGTTGCTTGACGGACTACCTTGTCGCACTGCCTTGAAAGACTGGGGTCTGCGGGATCGGCTGCCTACTCAGCCGCAACTGTCGTGTCGAGGGCCACCTTGATGTGCGACATGCGTCGCTTGATCCCGAACGCCATGCCCCTGGCCCGCGGACGGATCCGCTTGAACATCGGCCCCTCATCGATTCGGGCGTCCACGACGACCAGGTCACCGACTCCCTGGGCCTGCTGGTGCTCGGCATTGCCCAGGGCGCTTTTGATCACCTTCTCCAGCATCCGCGCACCGCGGTGGGGCTGAAACCGAAGAATGTCGAGCGCATCATCGGCGAACTTGCCGCGGACGAGGTCGGCCAGTGCCCGCACCTTGCGGGCGCTGATCCGGGCATATTTGTGGGTGGCTGTGTATGGCATGAGTCAGATCCTTGTCTTGGCACGGCCTACTTGGCCGGAGCCTCCTTCACCTTGCCGCCGTGGCCGCGGAACGTGCGGGTTGGCGAAAACTCACCGAGTTTGTGGCCGACCATGTCCTCGGTGACAAACACCTTCACGTGCTGTTTGCCGTTGTGAACCATGAACGTCAGCCCGATGAACTCCGGCACGATCGTGCACGACCTCGACCAGGTCTTGATCGGATCCCGCTTGCCGGAAGACAGTTGAGCATCCACCTTTTCGTAGAGGCGGGGGTCGACGTACGGTCCTTTTTTTGCGCTGCGTCCCATGGATCGGTTGCCGGATGTGTAAGCGTGGGGTAGAGACAGGCCGGGGCCCGCCCTGAGGGATTAACGGAGTTTCAACTGGCCGTAACGACGGCTCTTGCGACGACGGATGATGGCGGCGCCGGATGGCTTCCGCGGCTTGCGTGTGCCGCCACCCTTGGCACTCTTGCCGGTCGGACTGACGGGGTGCCGACCACCCTTGGTGCGACCCTCGCCACCGCCGTGGGGGTGATCGATGGGATTCATGGCCGTGCCGCGAACATGGGGGCGAATGCCCATCCATCGCTTCCGGCCGGCCTTTCCGAGCACGACGTTCATGTGCTCCGAGTTGCCGATCGCTCCGATCGTTGCCCGACAGGCGGCCGGCACGCGGCGAATTTCACCGCTCGGCAGCGTGAGTTGGGCCCACTGCGACTCGCGAGCCACGAGCACGGCCGCCGACCCGGCGGACCGGCAGAGCCGTCCACCCCTGCCCTGCTGGAGTTCGATGTTGTGAATCTGCATCCCGAGAGGAATCGCCGACATTGGCAGGCAGTTGCCGACCTCTGGCGGAGCCTGCTCGCCGCTTTGAACCTTCGTTCCGACCTTCAGGCCCTCAGGAGCCAGGATGAATCGCTTCTCGCCGTCGGCATAACAGATCAGAGCCACGCGGCAGGTTCGATTGGGATCGTACTGGATCGATTCAACCGTGCCGGGGACACCGTCTTTGTTGCGACGGAAGTCGATCAGCCGGTAGTGCTGCTTGTGGCCGCCGCCGCGGTGCCTCGAGGTGATCTTGCCCTGATTGTTGCGACCACCGGTCTTGTGCTTGCGGAAACGAAGCTGCTTCGGAGCCTCGGCGCCGGGCGTCAGGTCAGCGAAGTCGGAAACGCTCGCGCCACGGCGGCCGGGACTGGTCGGGTTGTAGGTGCGAATGCCCATGGGTCAAAAATCCTGCTGACGAAACTCGTGTGGCGGAGTGCTGGTCGTGAGTGAGAGCGGGCTTCTAGAAAAGGTTGATCTTGAAGTCGGGCTTGAGCGTGACAACGGCCTTCTTCCAGGCCTTGGCGCTGGTCCGCCGCGTCCTGCTTCGCCGGGCCTTGCCGACCCGGTTTTGAACCGCGATCTTCTCGACCTTGACGTTGAACAGTTCCTCGACTGCCCGACGGACGTCGGCCTTGGTGGCCTCCGTGGCGACCTCGAAGGAGTAGGCGTTGTGGCGAGTGGCCCGATGCATGCCCTTTTCGGTCAGCAGCGGACGCACGAGCACCTGATGGGGCGCCAGCCGGGGAGAAAAACTCGGTGGAGGAGGAACAGGAACGGCCATGGACTACGCCTCCTTCTTGGTCTTGGTGCGGGCGGGCGACCCGCCAGATGGACCGGCCTTGCCACGGGCCTTGGCAGTCGTGGCCTTCGCAGCCCGCTTCGGCTTTGCAGCCGGTGCAGGCTCCTTGCGACGCGACGCGGATCGCTTGGTCGCCTTCTTCGCCCCGGCCGCCGCCGGCTTGCGGGCGGTGAGTGTGGCCCGAAATGCATCGATGGCAGCCGTCGTCATGACGATCGCACGGGGCCGCAGGATCGACCAGGCGTTCAGATCTCCAACCGGAGCGACCGAAACGCCGTCGATGTTGCGAAAGCTCTTCCAGAGATTGTCGTCGTGCTTCTCGGGAGAAACGAGCACCGAATGCTCACCGAGGCCGAGAGCACCGAGCAGTTTCGACGCGACCGACGTTTTTGGGGCGTTCAACGGCAGCTTGTCGATCAGCTTGACCTCGTCATCGGCGAGCCGGGAGGCAAGCGCCATTCGGGTCGCCGTCTGAAGAGCCTTACGAGGCATCCGCCAGCCAAAATCGCGGGGCCGCTTGGCGAAAATATGGCCGCCGCCCCGGCGGGTGCCACTTCGGCGGCCACCGGCACGGGCATTGCCGGTACCCTTCTGCCGATAGAGCTTCTTGGTCGACCCTGCCACCTCGCCGCGGGTCTTGGTTTTCTGCGTGCCCTGACGCTGGTTCGCCTGGTACATGACCACGGCGTCGTGCAGCAATTGCTTGCTGACGGAGGGAGCAAGCTCTGCCGGGTCGATCTCGTACGACCCGACCTGCTTCCCACTGATGTCGTAGACGGCCAGATTCACTTCGCACCCGCCTTCTTCTTGCCGGCCGGCGCGGCCGGGCCACCGATTCTCTTGATCTTGTTGGTCTGCTGGACGATCACGTACGAGCCGTTTGGACCGGGGATCGCACCACGAACCAGCAGCAGATTGTGATCCTTGTCCACCTGCACGAGCTTGAGATTCCGCATCGTCGAACGCTCGTTGCCGTAGCGGCCTGCCATCCGCTTGCCCTTGAAGACGCGGGCAGGCGAGGTGTTCATGCTCGTGCCACCCTGGTGGCGATGAACCTTCTTCACGCCATGGCTGGCACGCTGCCCCTTGAAGCCGTGCCGCTTCATGACGCCCGCGGTACCACGGCCCTTGCTCACGCCCGTGACATCGACGGACGGCACGCCGTCGAAGAGTTCGACAGTCAGCACCTGGCCAACCTCGACGCCCTCATAGACGCCGCGAAACTCGCGGACAAAACGCTTCGGCTCGCAGTCGGCCTTGGGCGACAGCGTCACGCCCCCTTCGGCAAGCCGCTTGCTTCGCTTGCTGTCGAGTTTGGCGACCTGGCCGCGAATGGAACGGCTGGCCAGACGCCTGGGCTTGTCGAGAAATCCGACCTGCACGGCCGCATAGCCGTCGCGGTCGGCCGTCCGAACCAGCGTCACATTGCAGGGACCGGCTTCGATCACGGTGACAGGCACCGCGGTGCCGTTGGCATCGAATATCTGCGTCATTCCGACCTTGCGGCCCAGCAGGCCTTTTCGACCCGCCTTGTCACTCGAGCCCTTGCGGCCCGCAACGCCATTCACAGTCATATTCATCGCCATCGAAGCATTGTCCGGAGGATTCGGCAGCCGACGGCTACCGACCCCGAATACGCCTCTCGTTCACGCTCGAAGCCGCTGGCTGCGGGAGCATCCGACACCCCCTTTCGGAGAATGCCGGGCCTTACCCGCAACGCCTTCCAAGCATGCCGTGTGGTGCGCTCCTGAAAGTGAAACCCTTGTTCGTTCGATCCCACGGCATCGGCCGCAGAACCGCCCCCTGCTAACGCGAGGAGGCCTTGATCTTGATATCGACGCCTGCAGGCAGGCTCAGTTTGTTGAGTGCTTCGATCGTCTTGGCCGTGGCCTGAACGATGTCGATCACCCGCTTGTGTGTTCGGATCTCGTACTGCTGCCGGGCCTTCTTGTCGATGTGCGGACTCGAGAGCACGGTGTACCGCTCAACCCGGGTGGGAAGCGGAATCGGGCCGTGCACCTCGGAGTTGGTCCGCTTCGCGGTGTCGACGATCTCAGCAGCGCTCTGATCGAGCACGGCGTGGTCGTAGGCCTCCATGCGGATGCGGATGATTTCCTGTGTCGGACCAGCCACGCGTAAAACTCCAATATTTGCCGGGCGCCAGACGCTTCCGGCCAGTTTTGGCCGGGAAACGCGGAGCCCCAGAAACTAAATCTGCCGGCGGAGTGTGTCAACAACCTGAAAAAATGAGCCTGCGCCAGCCGATATCGGCCATCGCACTGCGGTCGATACTCAATTTTTTACAGGCTCTCCCGCAGCAATCCTCGCCAGTCGGAGGTCTCGAAACTCGACCCACATCGGCTTGCCGGCGTGTAATTGCAGGGCCAAAACGCCCTCACGCAGGGCTTTGGCCGGGTCTTCGTCGGTGAAGTCGAGGATCAGGCGGCCATTGAGCCAGTGCCGGATCCGGTTTCCCTCGGCCCGGATGACGACCTCGTTCCAGTCGTCGATCTTCATGATCCGGGCAAAATCCTCCTGGCCGATCAGTGTTCCCGTGACCTGCTTTCCGCCTTCGGCCTTCCAGACGGCCTGCTCGCCGGCCTGGCAGATCCGCTGTCGGCCGCCGGCCCCGCCCCCCTCGTCGTAGATAAACCCCGAAACGTTGGGGAATGTCATTTCGTTGCGGAGTTCGTGCTGATACCCACGGACGACCCAGGCGTTCTTGGCCGTGGCATCGGTGATCCGCTTCGAGCGGTACTGGATGCCCGAGTTGTTGGCCGCGTTGCAACGGAAGGAGAGCCGGAGTTCGAAATCCCCAACCTCGCCCCCCTTCCAGATCAGGAAGGTGTTGCCGTTGGCCGGGTTCTCCTGGGTGGTCTCCCCGTGGATCACGCCGTCCCTCACGCTCCAGAGCCGCGGATCGCCGTCCCAACCGGCCAGATCCTTGCCGTTGAAGAGTTGCTGCATCGTGGCCGGCACCGGCGGCGGCGAGGCGACGGGAGGCTGCTCCGCCCAGAGGTTGGCTCCAACGAGCAGGCCAAAGAACGACGCAGCGAAGGGCAGGAACGGGCGAGAAGGCATCGACGTTCTCCTGATGGGAAAGTGAGGGCGTTCACGCCCGATTCTACACGCTGTTTCGGCCATTTCGTCGGCAGAATCAGACGAATGCATCGGCCGTTTCGGGGGGCGCGGGACCGTATTTGAGCGGGGCCATCGTAAAACTCGCCCGGCCCTGGCTGACGCTTCGCACGGCGGCCGAATAGCCAAACATGCTCGCCAGCGGGGCCTCGGCCGTGAGCAGGTTGACCCCTCCCCTGATTTCAGAGCCGGTAATGATCGCCCGCCGCTGCTGCAGATCATTGATCACCTCCCCCAGATGGTCCTCCGGGACGGTCACCTCGACCCGCATCACGGGCTCGAGCAGGACCGTTCCCGCCTCGTCGAGCAGCCGATCGATCGCCTCGGAAGCGGCCATCCGGATCGCCACGTCGGAGGGGGGAGGATCGGGAATCGGGCTCTCGAGGACGACGATCCTCAGCCCCCAGAGGGGACAGCCCTTGAGGCCGCCCCGCTCGGCACTCTCGCGGACCGACTCTGTCATCAGCGCAGCCATGCCCGCCAGCTGATCCGATTCCGGAAACCAGCCCTGTTCGACGGTCACCCCCGTCTGCTCGTCGACGGGTTCAGCCCTGAGCGTCACCGTTGCCACGAGGTTTTGTCCGTTGACCTGCCGGTTGATGTCGCCGCGCACGGTCGCTGGCCGGGCGAGCGTCTCCTTGTAGCTCACCCGCGGCCTGTGCACCCGGCAGTGGAGGTTGAAATCCCGCTCCAGGCGGTGACGGATCACCTCCAGATGCAACTCGCCCATGCCGGAGATCAGGGTCTGCCCGGTCTCCTCGCTTTCGATCGCGCGGAAGGTGGGATCCTGCCGCTTCATCATCTCGAGCACGTCGGAGAGTTTCTTCCGTTCGAGGCTCGTCTCGGGCTCGATCGCCATCGAGATCACGGTCTCGGGGAACTGGATCGTCTCCAGCAGGATCGGCTCGGCCGCATCGCAGAGCGTGTCCCCGGTGATGCTCGCACGGGGGCCGATCACACCGACGATGTCGCCGGCCTCGCACTGCTCCACCTGCTCCCGCCGGTCGGCCTGGACGTGCCACAACTGGGCGATGTTCTCCTTCTTCTGCCGGAGCGGATTCCAGGCCCGGCTGCCGGCCTTGAGCGTGCCCGAGTAGACCCGGATGAAGTACAGGTCGCCATGCTTCTCGGCGATGATCTTGAAGACAAGCCCACAAAAGGGCGCCTTCGGGTCGGGCTTCCGCAGGATGGCCGTGGGGGGCTTCTTGGACGGGTCGAGGCCCTCGACCGGGGGCACGTCGGCCGGGCTTGGCAGGTACCAGGCCACGGCGTCGAGTACCGGCTGCACGCCGATGCAGTCGAGGGCCGAGCCGGCGAGCACCGGAACCACCGCGCGTTGAATCGTGGCCTGCCTTATCGCCTTTCGCATCAGCTCAGGTGGGATCGGCGCCTCGGCCATGGCGAGTTCGGCAATCTCGTCCGAGAGGTCGAACAGCGTCGAGACGAGTTGCTCCCGGTATTCGGCCGCCGTGTCGGCGAGCTCCGCGGGAATCGGCCCCTTCGCGATGGCCGAGAGGGCGGCCCCGCCGGCGAGCGCCTCGTCCTTGGGCGGAAAGGTGAGCAGCTGCATCTCGACCAGATCGACGAGCCCGCGAAACGGATCCTTCACGTGCGGCGGCCCGAGGCCGAGCGGCACGTGGAGCACGAGTGGCTTCGCCCCGAGCCGCCGCTCGATCTGATCGACCGTGCCGAAGAAGTCGGCCCCCTCCCGGTCGAGCTTGTTGACCAGCGCGATCCGCGGCACGCCATACTTGTCGGCCTGCCGCCAGACCGTCTCGCTCTGGGCTTCGACCCCCTCGCGGGCACTGAACACGACCACCGCGCCGTCGAGCACCCGCAGGCTCCGCTCCACTTCGGCGGTGAAGTCGACGTGGCCGGGGGTGTCGATCAGGTTCACCGTCATGTCCTGCCACTTGAACGACACGGCCGCCGAATAGATCGTGATCCCCCGCTCCTGCTCCTCGGGGTCGAAGTCGGTGATCGTGGTGCCCCGGTCGACCTCGCCGAGACGGTGGCTCGTTTTGGTGAAGAACAACATCCGCTCGGTGAGCGTGGTCTTGCCGGCATCGATGTGGGCGACGATGCCGATGTTGCGGATTTTGTCGAGTTCTCGCTTCATGTCATTGACCGGGCTTGAACGCGGGCCGGGCCTGAGGGCGGCCGCAGGGGTGGCTCATCACATCCGCTCCGGAACGGGGATGCCGAGCAGTTCGAGGCCGGTGCGGAGCGAACGGCCGGTGAGATCGCAGAGCGCCAGCCTGGTCGCCCGCTCGGCGCCCTCTGCCCTGAGCACGGGGAGGGCGTCGTAGAACGTCGAGTAGGCACCGGCGACGCCGAACAGATAGGAGGTGAGCAGGTTTGGTCGGTAGTCGGCCTCCACATCCTCGAGTGCCTCGCCGAACCGCACCAGCGCGATCGCCAGGGCTCTCTCGCGTGGATCGGTCAGCGGGCCCGAAGCCGCCTCATGCCGCACCTGCCCGCGGTCGATGCCCCCCTTCGCGAAGATCCCCTCCACCCGGGCCACCGCATACTGCATGTAGGCGGCCGTGTTGCCGGTGAGTTGCAGCATCTTGTCGAAGCTGAAGACGTAGTCTGTGGTCCGGTTTTGCGACAGGTCGGCGTACTTGATCGCCCCGATCCCCACCCCCTCGGCAATCCGCTGCCGTTGCTCGGACGACATGCCTGTGCCACGTTCGACGTCGGCAGCCGTCACCACGCCGAGCGCCCGCGACACGCCCTCGTCGAGCAGGGCCTCGAGGCCGACGGTGTCGCCCGCCCTGGTCTTGAAGGGCTTGCCGTCGTCGCCGAGCACTGTCCCGAAGGCGACATGGACGAGTTCGACCGGGCCGAGGTCCCCCTGCCAGCGGCGGGCGGTTGCGAAGACCTGCTCGAAGTGCTGGCTTTGGCGGTGATCGACAACGTACAGGACCCGATCGGGCCTCCAGTGCTCGATCCGCCAGCGGATCGTGGCCAGGTCGGTGGTGGCGTAGAGAAAGGCGCCGTCGGCCTTGCGAATCAGGAGCGGCGGAGCCTCTTCGCCCCCGAGAAATACGCCGATCGCCCCCCGACTCTCGCGGGCGATGCCCGTTGCCAGCAGATCGTCAACCACGCCGGCCAGCATCGGCTGATAGAAGCTCTCGCCCAGCGTGTGATCGAAGGAGACGTTCAGCCTGGCGTAGATCCTCTCGATTTCCGCCCGGCAGACGGGCATGAATCGTTCCCAGAGAGCCCTGTTTTGCGGGTCGCCTTCATGCAGCTTTGCCGTCTCCGCCAGCACCTCGCGGCCGGCCTCGGGGTGCTCCGCTGCCAGCGTCGCTGCCTTTGGATCGAGGGCCAGTTCTTCCGGTTTGGCATCGGCCACCTTGCGGACGAGCCGGTACAGGCGGCCGAGTTCGGCGGTTGGATCGGCGGCGAAGGCGTCGTCGTCGCGGCAGTGCTTCCAGCCCCAGAGGATCATCCCGAACTGGGTTCCCCAGTCGCCGAGATGGTTGTCGGTGATCGTGGTGTGGCCGCGGAAGCGGAGGATTTTGGCGAGGGCGTCACCGATCACCGTGGAGCGGATGTGGCCGACGTGCATCGGCTTGGCGACATTTGGGGAGCTGTAATCGAGGACGATCGTCTCTGGCTCGGCGACGGGAGCGATCCCCATCCGTGGATCCCGGACCGCGGTGTTCACCGCCCTGACAAGCGCCTCGTCCCGGACCCGAAGATTGATGAACCCCGGACCGACCGGCTCGGATGGTGCATCGAACAGGTCGGCCAGATCGAGCCGGCGGATGATCTCGATCGCCAGATCGCGTGGCTTTTTCCCCGCCCGCTTGGCCAGCCCCATCGCCATCGTGCCGGAGTAGTCGCCATGTTTGGGATCGGCGGTCTCCCTGACCTGTTCGACCAGAGCGGGCAGTTCCTCGGGGGCGATCGTTACCAGGCCATCGGCAGAGAGCCGTTCCAGGGCCCGGCGAAACATCCCCCGCAGGGCCGTCCTGAAGCTGGGCTTGCCAGCGGTGTCGTCCTCGACAGCGGCCGCCATCACCGGGCCGCCCCCGCCGCGGGAAGGCCGACGGTTCCGGCATCGCTCCAGAGATTTTCGATGTCCCAATATTCCCTGGAATCGGCATCGAACAGATGCACGACGACATCGCCGTAGTCGAGCACGATCCAGCGGCCCTCCTCGTAGCCCTCGGAGCCGCGACGCCGGTCGTGGAGTTCGGTCTTGACGACCTTCTCGATCTCGTCGGCCATGGCGTGGATCTGCCGCCTGCTCGTGCCGGTGGCGATCACGAAATAGTCGAAAAGCTGCGTCAGTTTTCGCAGATCGAGGACCTTCACCTCGGTACCACGCGACTCCGCGGCCACGCGGGCGGCCGTGAGGGCGAGCCGGCGGGCTGGGTCTGCGGCGGGATCGGCTGCCTTGGCTGCGGGTGTCACGAGATGGAGGATCTCTGGAAGATTGGAAACGCTGGCGAGTTGAGTCTATCCGCGGGACACCCCGACCGACAGATGACCGCCCGTTCCCTCAGGTCCAAAGCCTCGTTGGATCGCGGAGCCTTAGCGGCCACAGGCCCGTTCAGCCGCGAGGGCGATGCCCGACAGGACGAGGTCGGGGATCTCGATGGCACCGGGCAGCACATCGCGGACCGCCCCGCGCCAACCGCCGGTCAGAAAGAGGGTCGCCTCAGGTCCGGTGGCCGCCATTGCCTCGGCCACGAGCCTCGCGATCCCGCCCTTGGTGCCCCAGCCGATGCCCGCCGCAATCGCGGCCTGGGTCGAGCCACCTGGCATCGGCGGAGGGGGAGCATCCCCGTGCGCCGCGACCGCGGGGAGCCTGCTCGTTCCCTCGGCCAGCGACCGGGCCATCAGTGCCGGCCCAGGCATGATCGCGCCGCCGAGGAATCTACCGTCGGCGGCGAGAACGTTGACCGTCGCTGCCGTGCCGCAGTCGATGATGATCGCCGGGCGGCCGGCGGGCCTGAGAAGGTTGGCGGCAGCGGCAGCGCAGAGTCGGTCGATACCCACCGCGTGCGGCTCCTCGAGATCGACGGCAAGCGGCAGATCGGCATGACCGATCCTCCGCTGCCGCAGGGGCCGATGGCTCGTGGCCGAGACCGCCGCAAGCGCCGCCTCGAGCCGGGCCGCAGCCGCATCGTGCACACTCGCCACGAGCACCACGGCAGATCCCGGCGCCGCGACTGCCAGCCAGGCCTCGAGATTTGCCGGCCTGAATCCGCGGCTGTCGAGATCCTGCCGGCGCGACACGGCAGGCAGACCTTCGCCCACTGGAATGGACGAGTCGAAGGCGACACGGGCCAGTTTGATCCGGGTGTTACCCACGTCGGCGAGCAGGATGGCGTCACCCAGGCGGCCGGCCTCAGCGGCCGGCTTTGAAGCGGGCCTCTGCTCCATCATGCCCCACCCCCCTGCCGTCGCGTCGCCGACGCCGCGGCACGGGCCTCCTCACGCTGCCGATCCATCTCCGCGACGACCGCAGCCAGCAGCCGGTCGAGCCCCTCGCCCGTGACGGCGCTCACGGCGAGCACGTCGCGACCAATGGCAGCCGCCAGATTCGACCGGACGAGGGCCGCGCCGGGCAGCTCGCTCTTGCTCATGATCACGATCTCGGGGCGACGGCCGAGAGCCTCGTCATGGAGCGTCAATTCCTCGCGGATCGCCCTGTAGTTTTCCAGCGGATCAGACCCGTCGACCGGCTCGGGTTCGACCACATGAACGATGATGCCAGCCCGTTCGACATG
Organism: Candidatus Kuenenia stuttgartensis; assembly: GCA_945897435.1. Classification (GTDB taxonomy): domain Bacteria; phylum Planctomycetota; class Planctomycetia; order Pirellulales; family UBA1268; genus RGVT01. Next base: position 55,224 of record CAMDFJ010000005.1, read on the forward strand.
CCTCAGGAACTCGTGGCCGAGCCCCACTCCGGCATGGGCGCCCTCGATCAGACCGGGCAGGTCGGCGAGCACAAAACTCCGATCCCTGTCGATGGCCACGATCCCCAGCATCGGCGTCTTGGTGGTGAAGGCGTAGTCGGCGATCTGCGGCCGGGCCCGGGACAGCCGGGAGAGGAGCGTGCTCTTGCCGGCGTTTGGCTTGCCCACCAGCCCGACGTCGGCAATCACCTTCAATTCCAACAACAGCCGCCGCACCTGGCCCTTTTCCCCGGGAGTGGTCTCTCTGGGCGCCCGGTTGGTCGACGTCTTGAAGTGCAGATTGCCTTTACCGCCCGCGCCTCCCTGGGCGGCGACGATCGATTCGCCTGGCGTCGCCAGGTCCTTGAGAGCGATGCCGCTGGCCTCGTCGATCACGATCGTGCCCGGCGGCACGAGCAGCACGAGATCCTCGGCAGAACGTCCCTGGCAGTTGCACGGCCCACCGGCATGACCGTGGCTGGCCCGCCACTGCATCCGCTGGGAAAGGGCCGCCAGCGAATCGACTCCAGGCTCCGCCCTGAGGATCACACTGCCGCCTGAGCCGCCGTCTCCGCCATCGGGACCACCGAGCGGGACATATTTCTCACGCCGGAAACTCGAGGAGCCCCTGCCGCCGTCACCGGCCGCCACTTCGATATGAACGCGGTCGACGAACACGGCCTATTCTGCCTGGCCGATCAGGAAAGGACGTTGACGCGACGGCCTTCCTGATCGAATCCGACAATGCCGTCGATGAGGGCGAAAAGCGTGTAATCGGTGCCCATGCCGACGTTCTTACCGGGGCGGAACTTCGTTCCCACCTGGCGGACGAGGATGTTTCCGGCACGCACTTCCTGGCCGCCGAACTTCTTCACCCCGCGGCTCTGGGCATTCGAATCACGCCCGTTGCGACTTGATCCCTGACCTTTTTTATGTGCCATGACTGCCTGCCGCCTGAACGTGAACCGAACGACCCGAACGCAAGTGATCGACGAGAATGTGACGGCAACCGACAACCGAACCGTCTACAGATCGCCGCCGACCTCATTTTCGTATCGGAAAACCCAGGCGTGGTCAATGCCCTCGTGCACCGCCGTGGCTGCGGTGAATAGGCTGGGGCCTTCAGGCCCCAGCAGCCCTTCGAGCATCCGGGCCCGCCTGGCCGGATCGGGCTCGAGTTCGATCGCGGTGCGGACATGATCGAATGCATTTCTGGGTCCCCCGGCGAAGGCCGGCCGACGGTCGAGGTCAAGGTCGTGGAGGACGGCCATGGCACGGGCATTGGCCAGTTCGGCGGCAAGTCCTTCAAGCCTGGGGGCCGCATCCCCGAACAGGGCCGTCGCCTGCTCCCGTCGAATGGAGACGCTGGCTGTCCGGTCGAGGGCCGAGAGCACCTGGGCCAACGATTCCAGAGGCTTTTCCTTGAGGGCCTCGGGAGAAACGCCGACGGCCGCCAGTGCCGCCTTCCGGGTTGCCTCATGCTCTGAATCGCTCGGAGCGGCCAGTCCGCGGGAAAGGGATTCGATCCATTCGACCCCCAGATCGCCAAGCAGTTGGCGGCCCACGCGACCGCGGGACGTCGGCTCGGGGAGTGCCGCCAGCCTGCCGAGCACCTTCACAAGCGGCGCCAGGCTCGGCGCCGCATCCCGGTCGATCACCGGTGCTGCAGGCTTCGGGTCGGCGGTTTCGAGAAGGTCCCGCCAGGTGAGCCCGAGCTGGGTGAGCCCCTCGATCGGACTGGCGTTGGTCAGCCGTGGTCGGCCAACGGTTTCGAGAATCCGTGTCCCGATCGCCATTCGTTCGAGCATGCCCGCATGGCCGACGCTGATCGCCTCCTCGGGATGATCGGCCTCGTCGCTCGGCGACCAGAAATCGAGCCGCAGGCTCTCGAGCGCATGCTCGGTGCCGAGACCAGGCTCGCCATCGGCGGCAAATTGGGCCTGCGGATCGACCCGCCAGCGGATCGCATTCGTGAGCCCGCGGATGAAGATCGAGAAATAGTCGATCCGGGGGTCGATATCCTCCCAGACCGCGACGCCCCAGCGAGACTCACCAGGCTGGATTTCCAGTTCCACCATGCTGGCGCTGTCGTAGAGCCGGCCCGGGATGGCCTCCCGCCGCCGGATCGGTTCCAGGGCCGAAGGGAGGACGCGGTCGAGATAGCCGCGATAGGCCAGCCTGCCCTCGTCTGCCGACAGCCCCTCGATGCTCTCCAGCACGAAGTGCGGCAGAAATCTGATCGGATGCTCGACAGCCTCCCGGGTCATTCGCTTGAGCGGATCATCGCCCTCGACCGACTGCCGACCGCCGACGTTCCGCACGCGATAGACCATGTAAAGCAGTCGCTTGCGGCGCATCTTCATGTCGAGGCCAGGAATGTCGACGTCGATGTGCCGCGGCGGTTTGTAGGCAAATTCGAGGCACCAGATATTCCGCGGGTAGGTCCGGTTGCGGCCCCGTTCGAGGAACGTGGTTCCGACCGGCGAACGGCGTGGCTGCCAGGCACGATCTGCATGGGCCAGGGTGATCTCCGGAATGTCGCCCCGCTGGATGGTGTCGTCGGTCGAGATGTCGGATGGCACAACCACGATCGCCCCTGGGGCGAGAGACCGGAAACCGTCGGGGGCTGCCGCGAGTAGGTCGCCCAGGGACAGGCAGACTGCCAGAAACGCGAGACGGCCGGCAGCGCCGGCAGTCGTCGAGAGTTTCGTTGTGCCGGTGGTTCGCGACATCTTCGTTAACGGGACCGGGAGTTCGGCGACGATTCGCCCAGAGATTCAAAGAACCCGAGATTCAGGGACAAAGCCATCTGGACCTGCATCCGACAAAGGTCCGCACAGAGGCCAGACGACACTCTGCCGCTCTTTGCCAATCGGCTTCAGGATAGGAAATTCGTCTCTTTTCAGCGAAATTCACGAAAACCAGCAAACCTGACGCGAATTTCCTTGATTTCCCAAACCTCCCAATCAACATTTTGATTGCTGAATCAGGACGTCGGCCGGACCGATCCGGAGAAATTTGGCCTACGCATCAGGCGTTGGCCGAATGACACTCCTGAGCAGCATCCTGCGACTTTGACACCAGGCACCAATGCCCCACGATCTTCCAGCCGCCCGAAATGCCTCCGCCGCCCTTGACGTGGGGGCAGGCCCGTCGAGAGGCAAGCCGTTCATCTCCGCGGAGGATTTTGATCGTACCGGAATCTTCACCGGATTCGATCCCTCCGCATCGGCCTATTGGTGGATGCCGGAACTGTATGGACCCATGCAGGATGACCCGATGCCGGCCCGGGATCGATTTCAGGCCGCCCGCCCGGCAGTTTCCCGGTCCACGGCGGCCGCCTGATCGACCTCAGCCGACAAGGCCGCATAATCCTCGGCGCCGTTCGATTCCGGAGCGTAGTCGAAAATCGACTGCCCGAAACTGGGGGCCTCTGCCAGCCTGATGTTGCGGCGAACCTTGGCCGCAAATACCCGTCCACAGCCCCAGGAGGGGTGCCGCTCGCCAGAAGCGGCGAAAAATTCCTCGACGTCCCGTCCCACCTCGGTGGCGAGTCGGGTGCCCGCCTCGTACATGCAGAGCACAACCCCGAGCAGCCGGAGTTTCGGATTCACATGCTCGGCGACAAGTTCGATCGTTTCCAGCAGTTTGCTCAGCCCGTGCAGGGCCAGAAAGTGCGGCTGCAGCGGCAGCAGCACCTCGTCCACGGCCGCCATCGCATTCAGCGACAGCAGTCCCAACGAGGGCGGACAATCGATCACCATGTAGTCGAAGGCTTCGGCAGCGCCGCCCCGGCAGCGGGAATCGGCCTCGATCCGTTGCCGGAGGATCGACTCGCGACCAGGGCGATTCGTGAGGGCAACCTCGGCAGCTGAAAGGTCGATGTGGGAGGGCACAACGAAGAGGTTCTCGCCCGCCGGCAGACAGGCAGCCTCCAAGGGCCGACCCTCGACGAGCACGTCGTAGGCACTGGCGGGATGGCTGCCGGGGGCGACGCCGACGTGGAGCGTGGCATGGGCCTGAGGATCGAGATCGACGAGGCAGACCCGCCGACCGGCGCGGGCAAGCCCAACGGCTAGATTGACCGAGGTGGTCGTCTTGCCGACGCCGCCTTTTTGGTTCGCCACTGCTATCGATCGCATCTGCACCTCTCCGCGTCGTCGGGGCGGCAGAGGATAGGGAGCGACGATCGGCTCAAAAAGCCCGGTTTTCCATTTTTACGAGGAAAAGACGGCCCTGATCTTTTCCGCGGCCGCTGATTCCCTATTTTTCGATGTTTTCGGCCGGGCCCAGGCTCTTGATCCAGGTTCGCAGGCCGCGCTCGATCCGACCGAGGCCGACCCGGCCCGGCCTGCCCACCACGGCGAGTGTGCCACCCTGATCGTCGAAGTCGATGACCAGGCTGGTCGAGCCCCCCTGCCCCGCCGGATCATCCGCGAAAGAAATGGCGTAGTCCCAGGAATCGTCGGGCAGCCGTTTTGAGTCGAATCCCGAAGAACGTTCCCAGGCAAAGTTGGCATCCTCCACGAGGCCGCGGCGGACGTGCACGAGCCCCTTGGCGTCAGAAATATCCCGCTGATCGATCGCCACCAACCGGCCGGCAGCCGGCGAAGCCGCGAGCCGCATCAGCACCACGGACGGTGCCGTGGTGACTCTGCGGGCTGCCTCCGGCCCGTAGAGCCCGAGGCAGCGGCGGGTCTGGCTCCTCTGGAACCAGATCCCGGTCAGGGCCGCGGCCAATCCGAGCAGGATCAGACCAACCACCAGAGCGGTGCCACGGCCCCCGGAGCGACCGGAAGCGGCGGCAGTTGCGGCAGAGGACGCCGCGGATGGAATCGTTTCGGCTGTCATCGGGAGGCTTCCGGCCCGCGGGAGATTCGAATGCTTTCAATGTATACTCCGGCTGCCGTTTTCAGGTCCCGATCGCAACCAGGAGCCCTGCGGATGCCCAACGCCATCGACCCCTACCGCGAAGCGCTCGTCGTCGAACACCACACCCTCTGGCCGGACGACTACGAAGATTGGTCGCAGGCCGACAAGGCCCGGGTCGAGGCCCTGCTCCACGCCGCTCCGGCCGAGGCCAGCGATCTCGACTACGTCCGCCAGCACACAGGCTTCGCCAGAGTGATCACCGTGACACCGGCCGACCTCGACCGCGTGAGTGTCTCCTGACCGTGTCGCATCGCACGATTCGCCTCCGACTCGGGGCCACGGCCACTGCGGGAGAGAGGTCGTACTCGATCCTGATCGGCTCCGGCATCATCGCGGAACTCGGCAACGCGGTTCGGCAGGATGGGGCCGTCCGCGCAGTCATCATCTGCGACGATCGCGTCCGCGAACCGCACGCCTCCGCCGCCTGTCGATCCCTCGCCGCCGCCGGCATCGGGGCCGAAATCCTCTCGGTTGCAGCGGGAGAGTCGTCGAAATCGGTCTCCGAGGCGGGCCGACTCTGGAACGCCCTGGCGACCCTCGCCGTCGATCGCCGGACCCAGATCATCGCCGTTGGCGGGGGGGTGGCGGGCGACCTCGCAGGATTCGTCGCGGCCACCTTCGCCCGCGGACTTCCCTTCTGGCAGGTTCCCACCACGCTCGTCGCCCAGGTCGACAGCGCCATCGGCGGCAAGACCGGCATCAATCTCGACGCCGGCAAGAACCTCGTCGGGGCCTTCTGGCAGCCCCGCGGCGTGTTCGCCGACATCGACACGCTGGCCACCCTTCCCGACCGCGAATACAGAAGCGGGCTCGCCGAGGTGGTGAAGTATGGCGTGATTCTCGACGCCGAGTTCTTCGCCTGGCTCGAGCAGCATGCCGGCGAGATCCTCCTCCGCGACCCCGCCGCCGTGATCCACCTCGTCGAACGATCCGCCTTCCTCAAGGCCAGGGTCGTCGAGGAGGACGAACACGAGCAGACTGGCCTGCGGGCGATCCTCAACTACGGCCACACCTTCGGCCATGCCTACGAGGCCGCAGCCGGCTATGGCAGGCTGCTCCACGGCGAGGCCGTGGCCCTTGGAATGACGACCGCCGCCCGGCTCGCCGCCGACATCGGCCGCATCGACGCCGGATTCGTCGCCCGACAGGACGCCCTGCTGCGGTCGCTCGGCCTGCCGCTCACCGCCGCCGATCTCGGCACGACCGAATGGATGCCGCCGGCCGATGCCCTGCTTGCGATCATGGGCCGCGACAAGAAGTCGATCGGAGGCAGCCTGCGGTTCGTGCTCCCGACGCGGATCGGCCATGTCGAACTGGTCGACGGTATCGACCCTGCGATCGTCCGCCGGCTGCTCTAGCCCCGCAGGCTTCACTCAGCCGGTTCCCTGCCGGCGACGAGGTCGAGGATCGCGACGCCGAAGTCGGCCAGCCGCTTCTCGCCGATCCCCTTCACCCGCAGGAGGGCCGCCGGCGACGCCGGCTTCTCTCGGGCGATCGCCCGCAGGGCCTTGTCGTCGAAGATGGTCCAGGCCGGCTTGCTGCGGGAGTCCGCAACGCGGCGACGCCAGGTTCGCAGCCGCTCGAATAGATCGCGATCAACCCCCTGCCAGTCGTCGACGTCGGCCTTTGCCGTCTTGGTCTTGCCGACCCGCGGCTCGAGCAGCACGACGGGCCGTTCGCCGCGGAGCACCTCCCAGGAGCGGGCATTGAGCACGACCACGGGCCGTTCTCCGCTGCTGCGTTCGAGCAGGCCCTGGTCGAGGAGTTGATGGGTCAGGTTCTCGGCGGCCCGCTGGTCGAGTGTCTTCAGCAGCCCGAAGGTCGAGAGCCGGTCGTGGCCGTGCCGCGAGATGCCGTCCGTGGTCGCGCCGCGGAGCACCTCGCAGACGTGTCGCACGCCGAACCGCTCACCGACGCGGGCCACGCAGGAGATGATCTTCTGTGCCGTGACGGTGGCATCGGGCAGGCTTTCTGTCTCGCCGAGACAGACGTCGCATGCCCCGCAGGACTCGGTGCCGTACGCCTGACCGAAATATTCCGAGAGCGCGGCATGGCGGCACCGGGCCGCCTGGGCGTAGCGACGCATGCCGTGCAGGTGTTCGGTCTGACTCGCCACCAGCCGGGCCATCTCCTCCGGCTCGAGTTCAGCCTCGTCGGCGCTCTTGCGGACAAGCGACTCCCAGCTGAAGACGTCGGCCGACGAATAGAGCAGCACGCACTCCGCGGCCAGTCCGTCACGGCCCGCCCGGCCCGTCTCCTGCTGGTAGGCCTCGAGGCTCTTGGGCAGCGACGTGTGGAGGACGAGCCGAACATTCGAACGGTCGATGCCCATGCCGAAGGCCACCGTCGCCACGACCACATCGATCGTCTCTCTGGCGAACGCCTCCTGGGTCTTATGCCGCTCACGGGTGTCGAGCCCCGCATGGTAGGGCCGGGCGAGGATCCCCTCGGCGGCAAGCCTCGCCGCGAGCCGCTCGGTCTCCTTGCGGGAGATGCAGTAGACGATCGAGGCCTCCCCTTTGTGGCGACCGAGAATCTCGAGCGTCTGCCGCGTGCGGTCGGTCCGAGGCACGACCCGGTAGCAGAGATTCGGGCGATCGAAGATGCCGACGAGAACCTCTGGGTCCTGGAGGTGCAGCTGACTGGAGATGTCGTCCCGTACCCGCGGCGTGGCGGTGGCCGTGAAGGCGTGCAGGCTGGCAGATGGAAACCGGTCACGGAGCAGAGAAAGCTGCCGGTATTCGGGGCGGAAATCATGGCCCCACTGGCTGATGCAATGGGCCTCGTCGATCGAGAACCGGCGGACCCCCACCTGGGCCAGGAGGTCGAGCAACCCCGTGTTCACGAGCCGTTCCGGAGCGGTGAACAGGAGCCGCAGTTCCCCTGCCGCCAGTCGCTGGCGGATCGACTGCCGCTCCTCCTGCGAAAGGCCGGAGTGGATCGCGGCGGCAGGGTAGCCGATCGCCTCGAGGGCATCGACCTGATCCTTCATCAGGGCGACGAGCGGCGAGATCACGACATCCGTGGTCTGGCCCACGAGCGGCGGCAGCTGGTAGCAAAGGCTCTTGCCGCCACCGGTCGGCATCACGACCAGCGAGTCTCGGCCGTCGAGCGCGGCATGGATTGCCTCTCGCTGCAGCGGACGCAGCCGGTCGAATCCCCACCAGCTGGCGAGCACCTCGGCGATCCGAGGATCGAGGGGGCTTGGGGTCGCCGTCTCGGAAGCTGCCTGCCCTGGCACTGGTTCACCCTGCCGTGATCTGGAACTTCGTGAGAATAGCAGATCGGGCAGAACCAATGCCTTTTTGCTCCCCACACCCGCGTCAGGCCCGGAGGGCCGGGCCCGGCGGTGTGGGACAGGCTTCAGTCTGTCATCGCCACTTCACGGCAAATCAGTTCGGGATGCCTTGGGCTTCCGCGAAGCCAGCCGCAATGGCTCGCCCTACCCGCCGAGGTAGGCGTCGCGGACCCGCGGGTCGGCGGCCAGATCGGCACCGCTGCCTGTGAGCGTCACCCGGCCCGTTTCCAGCACGTAGCCGCGGGAGGCGAGCCGGAGCGCGGCCCGGGCGTTCTGTTCGACGAGCATGACGGCGATGCCGCGGCCTGCAAGCCCGGCAATCACCTCGAAGATCTTCGCCACGATCAGCGGCGCGAGTCCCAGCGAGGGCTCGTCGAGGAGCAGCAGTTTGGGGCGGCCGACCAGTGCCCGCGCCAGCGCCAGCATCTGCTGCTCGCCGCCTGAGAGGGTGCCGCCAAGCTGTCCCATCCGATCGCCGAGGATCGGAAACAGACTGCAGGCCTCGTCGATGTCACGTCGCACCTGCACCCGGTCGGTCTGGGTGAAGCCGCCCAGTTCCAGATTCTCGCGAACGGTGAGCCGAGGAAAAATCCGCCGACCCTCGGGCGAGTGGCCGATCCCCAACCGCACGATCTCATGCGGTGGCAGCCCGGCCAGCGACTGCCCCTGGAACGTCACCTCGCCCCGCCTCGGCCGGACGATGCCCGAGATCGCCATCAGCAGCGTGGTCTTGCCCGCACCGTTGGCTCCGATGATGGCGACGAGTTCCCCTTCGTCGACCGTGATCGAGACTCCGTCGAGGGCCTTGATCGGCCCGTATCCGGCTTCGATTCCGCGCACGTCGAGCAGCATCGTCGAGGGTTTCCTGGGACTGGCTTCAGCCTTCGTCGCCGAGGTAGGCGGCGATCACACGTTCGTCACGCTTCACCTCGGCGGGCGTGCCTTCGGCGATCTTCACGCCGTGGTCGAGCACGGCGACTCGATCGCTGATCCGCATCACGACGTTCATGTGATGCTCGATCAGCAGCACCGTCACGCCTTGGTCCCGGATCCGCTCGACGAGTCGGGCCAACTCCTCGGTCTCGGTGGGATTCATGCCGGCCGCCGGTTCGTCGAGCAACAACAGGCTGCTTCCCGTGGCCAACGCCCGGGCGATCTCCAGCCGCCGCTGGTCGCCATACGGCAACTGCCCCGCAATCCGGTTGGCCTCGCCGGAAAGTCCGACAAAATCGAGCGACTCCCGAGCCCGGCGGCGGGCTTCGGCCTCGGCCCGCCGGTTTGCAGCGGTGCGAAACAGCATCGAAGGCAGTCCGCCCGGAATCGTCCGATCGAGCCCGACGAGAACGTTTTCGAGCACGGTCATGTTGGCGAACAGGCGGATGTTCTGAAAGGTTCGGGCGATGCCCGCCTGGGCAACCACGTGCGGCGACCGCCGGCCCCGCTGCCAGACGGCGATGGTTCCGGCGGTGCCGAGCAGCCAGCCCGCGAACAGGCCTGTCCATCCGCGGACGCGAATCCGCCGCTTGCCAGCCGCGAGACGGTCATAGACCTCCTCCTTGATCGGCGGCAGTTTCAGCGAGTCGGCGTGTGCCTCGGCACCTCCCGTGAGGTCCGTTGTGTCGGGAACCGTGCCGGGGCCGGTCCGCCGGGCCGTCACTGCAGCCTGCAGCGAATTCCGCAGCGCCCTGGCCTCGCCGAGGTCGCGGCGGATCGCCAGCACCTCGTTGCCATCGGCGCTCACCACCCGCCACTTGCCAGCCATCTGATCGAGGGCGAGCTCGGCCCGGAAGTACCCGCGCAACCGCTCCGCCGCCCCCGCGAGCGTGAACGGCTCGCCAGTGATCATCCCGCGTTTGACCACCGCCAGCCAGAGACGATCGATGTCGACGGCGGCGGCCGCGAACAGGAGTCCCGTGAACAGTCCGACCAGCATCGCGGCCCAGAACGTGCCGGCCGTGAAGGAACGTTCCAGACGGCGGCCCCGCAGCCGCACAGTGCCCGTGGTCGGCTGATAGATGCCGCTGATCGTGTTGAAAGCCGTCGTCTTACCGGCACCGTTCGGGCCGATCAGCGACACGATGCTTCCCTCGGCGACGTCGAGGTCGAGATCGGCGACGGCCACCAGACCTCCGAATCGGACCGTCAGTCGATCGACGTCGAGCAGTGGGGACGCCCCGACAGGCTGGATCGGGTTTCGCTTCATGGATGGGCCTCGTGGAGTTCGGCGGCCATCCGCCGCGAAGGCACCAGGCCCTCCGGGCGGAACCGCATCACGAGCACGAGCGCCAATCCGAAAATCGCCAGCCGCCAGCCGCTGAAGGAGAGCAGGCTCGAGCCCGAGGGGTTGATGTCCATCTGCTGGATCCAGGAATCGGCCCAGGGCGCGAGCACCGTGTCGAAGCCGACGAGGATCGCCACTCCGAGCAGCGTGCCGGGGATGCTGCCGAGGCCGCCGAGGATCACGGCGCAGAGCACCATGATCGAGCGATTGAAGTCGTAGGCATTGGGATCGGCCGTGGTCGAGAGGCTGGCCGCGTAGAGGCAGCCCGCCAGCCCCGCCACGGCCGAGGACATCGCGAACGCCGAGAGCTTGACCCGGGTGGCGGAGATTCCCATCGACGAGGCTGCAAGTTCGTCCTCCCGGACGGCGACCCAGGCCCGCCCAAGCCGGGAGTTTTCCAGTCGCCGCATCGCGATCACGACACCGGTCAGGGCCAACAGCGAGAGGTAGTAGAACCAGCGCGGGTCGACGGCGAAGGCCAGTCCGAGATCGACGCCCCAGAGCTTCACGCCGGCACCGGGGGGCGGCACGGGATTGAGACCCTTCATCCCGCCCGTGATCTGTTCAAGGTTTCGCAGCGTCACCTTCACCACCTCGCCGAAGCCGAGGGTCACGATCGCGAGGTAGTCGCCCCGCAGCCTGAGCGTCGGCGCACCGAGCGCCAGCCCGACGCCGGCCGTCAGGAGGACGCTCACGATCGCCGCCGGCAGCCAGCCGATCTGGAACGGATACATCGGCACCGTGAGGATCGCCATCAGGTAGGCGCCGATGCCGAAGAAGGCCGCAATGCCCAGATGCACGAGCCCCGTGTAGCCGAC
>CAMDFJ010000006.1 GCA_945897435.1 Candidatus Kuenenia stuttgartensis
GCGGCGATCGAGGGGAAGCCGATCCCTGCGGAGGTGATCGGCGGTCAGCGATATGCGTTCATCCGGCCCGACGCGGCCGTGCTCGGACCGCAGTATCGCTTTGCGCGGCACGGCGGAAGCGGGGCCGAGCTTTCGGAGGCCCTCCCGCAGCTTGCGAAGGTGGTCGATGAGATCGCAATCGTGAGGAGCTGTCGCACCGACCAGTTCAACCACGCCCCGGCCCAGATCTTCATGAACTGCGGCTTCGCCCAGCCGGGCCGACCGAGCATCGGATCATGGGTGACCTACGGCCTCGGCAGCGAGACCACCGACCTGCCGGCCTTCATCGTGATGAGCACGGGGGCCGGGATCAGTGGCGGCAGCGCGAACTGGTCGAGCGGCTTCATGCCCAGCCTCTACACCGGCACCCGGTTCCGCAACGCCGGCACGCCGATCCTCAACGTCGACTCGCCGGCCGGTGCCGACATGCGACTGGCAGACGAAACCCTGAACCTCGTCAACTCGATCAATCGGCGGCGGCTGGCTGCCGACGGAGATCCCGAGATCGCGACGCGGATCGCCAGCTACGAGATGGCCCATCGGCTGCAGACATCGGCGCCGGAACTGATGAACCTCGCCGACGAGTCGCCCGAGACCCTCGCCCTCTATGGCTGCAAGCCGGAGGAGTCGAGTTTCTCCCGGGCCTGCCTGATCGCCCGGCGGCTGGTGGAGCGCGGGGTGCGGTTCATCACGATCTACCACGAGGGCTGGGACGGGCACACCGACGTTGCGGGCAACGTGAAGAAGAACTCCGCGGCGACCGATCAGGGGTCCGCGGCCCTGATCGCCGATCTGAAGCGCCGGGGGATGCTCGACAGCACGCTCGTCGTCTGGGGGGGCGAGTTCGGCAGAACGCCGATGGTCGAGGCGAGCGCCGTGCTCGGCCGCTCGAAGGGCCGGGACCATCACCCCAACGCGTTCACGATGTGGCTCGCCGGCGGTGGGATCAGGGGCGGCGTCAACTACGGCGAGACCGACGAACTCGGATTCCACATCGCCCGCGACGAGGTCCACGTGCACGATCTACAGGCCACGATCCTCCACTGCCTCGGCCTCGACCACGAGCGGCTGACGTTCCGTCACGCAGGCCGCGACTTCCGGCTCACCGACGTCCACGGACATGTGGTTCAGGGCCTGCTCTCCTGATCGGCATCGGCCCGACGTCGGCGTCGGAATGCTTACCCTGCCGACCAATCCGGACGGGGTCGATCGTGGCTCCGGGAGTCTGCGGCGGTTGCCATAATCCGCTCCCGCACGCTGGCGACGGCCGGCCCCGTCAGGTGTTCGAGTTCCAGGGCGAAGGAGACACCCGCCCGGGGTGGCAGCGAAACCACCCTTCCCTGCGCCGCCTCGAACGACCTCGGATTCGGATAGTTCGTACCCGGTTCGAGCCCCGTGACATACCCGTCGGCGAGGCCGCCCTGATTCTTCCAGAGTGAAAAGCAGGGAAGCGTGTCGGAACGCCAGGAGAGACAGACGGCATCACCGCCGCCAGGAGCGACGAGCATCGCCGACGCCCTGCCCGCCTCGTCCGACCGCAGCGCCATGAAGTGAACCTGCTCCGGCCGGCCCGGGCGTGACTCATCGTAGCGGTTCCAGGTCGGCACATCGGCTGCCGCTCCATGATCCCTCGGAGCCAGTTCCTCGACGGCGGCCACGAGTTCTGATCCGGCGCCGAGAAACGGCGGCCCGATGTTGACGTGATAGAGCATCTGCATCGTCGTCGGCCGATCCGAAAGGTTTTCGACCGTATCGACCCAGGAGACCCGCGGCCGATCGGCCTGCAGGGAGATCGAGGTCGTCATCCGCAGCGACTGGAACAGGAACCGCGTCTCGTCGACGGCGCCATGCAGCGTCACCCTGCCGGCCGCCTCGTCGAGCGTCACCTCGACCCCGTGGGCGGGGAGGTTGGCGATCCTCCCGTGCAGTGGGTGGAGAAGTCGTCCCTGCGGATCGAATTCCGGAGCCCCGTTGCTGACCAGACCGCAGCGGGCCACCAGTTCATCGAATCCCTCGAGCCAGCCGAGCCCGGAAGGATCGGTGATCGGCACGAACCGGGGATGCACCGGCCCACGGACGGGCGACGACCAGCCGATGTCGGTGCCACCCGAGTTCATCCTCCAGATGCCGAGTCCTCGGTCGGGAAGCACCTGGGCCGTCGTCCCGCCGGCCGCAATCTCGACCAGCAGCAGGCCGTCCTGCAGGCCTCCCTGCAGCCGTCTGGTTCGGACGGCCAGCGGACCGATCGCCTCGTCCATTCCATCCACAACAGTCAACCGCTTGAGGGCCATCTGCGAGCATCCGCAACAAGGTTCGGGGAACGCGGCGAGGTTCGGGAAACGCGGCGGGAGTCTACCCTTCCGCTCGCTGTCCAGGGAACAACTCACTCCCGGAACTCCTCGATGGATATCAGCGAGGGGCTGCCCAAGCCCCGAGCGGGTTGTGAGTGTCGAGGCATGACAGGCTGAAGCCTGTCCCACATCGGGACTGAAAAACCGCAAAAGCCGAAGATCGATAGACTGGCGTCGGACGAGAACGAAAGGAGACCGACCATGAGCCCCACAGCCACGCCGATCGCCATTGTGCTCGCTGCCGGTCGCGGCACCCGGATGGGAAGCGATCTGCCCAAGGTGCTCTCCGAAGCCGCCGGAAAACCACTCGTCCGCTGGGTGCTCGACGCGCTTGCAGCGGCAGGTGTCGAGGACCGGATCGTCGTCGTCGGGTATCGGGCCGAACTCATCGAGACGGCACTCGAAGGCCTGCCCGGTGTCTCGTTCGCGATCCAGCATGAACAACGAGGCACCGGCGACGCCGTCGCCGCGGCCCGGCCGCTCATCGAGCGGCGGATTGCCGGGCAGGGGGAGCGGCGGCCGGTCGTGGTCGTCTGCGGCGATTCCCCGATGCTTCGCCCGGAGAGTGTGACCGGTCTGCTCGACAGGTTCAGGGCTGGAAACGCCGCCTGCCTGCTGGGAACCGCCCTCACGACCGAGCCTGCCGGGCTCGGCCGGATCGTTCGCAATGCTGCCGGCCGGTTCGAGAGGATCGTCGAGGAAAAGGATGCCACGCCCGACCAACGGGCGATCCGCGAGGTCAACATGAGCACCTACGTGTTTGACGCCGCCGACCTTCTGCTGGCCCTCTCCAGGCTCGGCACCTCGAACGCCGCGGGGGAGTATTACCTGACCGACTGTCCCGGTCTGCTCCAGACCGAAGGCCGGGTCGTCGACGCGATTCCCTGCCTCGATCCGAGCGAAACCCTGTCGGTCAACACTCCCGAGCAGTTGGCTGCGGTCGCGGCGGCACTCGCCCGGGTCCGGCCTGACCCGCGGGAGGCTTGAAGACCCGCCCGATACCGGTCACAGTGCCTCTGCGGCACGGACGGCCACTCTCCCGAGCACCCCTCGAAGCGACATGAACGACCTCAAGATCTTCGGCGGCCCGGCCAATGGCCCTCTGACCCAGGACATCTGCCGGTATCTCAACCTGCCGATGGGCAAGATCACGCTCGGACGTTTTCCCGACGGCGAGATCTCCTGCAAGATCGACGAGGACGTCCGCGGCCGCGACGTGTTCATCGTCCAGCCCACCTGCCCGCCGGTGAACGAGCACATCATGGAACTGCTCGTGATGATCGACTCGTTCAAGCGGGCGAGTTCGTTCCGTCTGACGGCGGTCATCCCCTACTTCGGCTACGCGAGGCAGGACCGCAAGGACGCCGGTCGGGTGCCGATCACCGCCAAACTCGTCGCCAACCTGATCACCCGGGCCGGCGCCGACCGAGTGCTGGCGATGGACCTGCACGCCGCGCAGATCCAGGGGTTCTTCGACGTGCCGGTGGACCATCTCTATGCGGCACCTGTGCTCAACAACCACTTCCAGTCGATGGATCTGCCGCACGACGACCTCGTCGTGGTGGCGGCCGACGCGGGCAGCATCAAGCGGGCCGTCGGCCACGCCAACCGGCTCGGCGTGCCGCTGGCGATCGTCGACAAGCGGCGGCTCAGCGCCGACACCACCAAGAGCACGAACGTCATCGGCGCCAGCGTCGATGGAAAGGTGGCGCTGATGTTCGACGACATGATCAGCACGGCGGGCTCGATCTGTTCGGCCGCGGCGGTCATCCACGATCACGGTGCCAGGGCGATCTACGCCGCGGCCACCCACGGCCTGCTCGTCGGCCCCGCGATCGAGCGGCTCCAGGCGGCGCCGTTTGCCGGGATCATCATCACCGATTCGATCCCGCTGACCCCGGAAAAGGCCCTTCCGAACATCACGGTGCTCTCGGTCGCCAGCCTGCTCGGGCAGGCCATCAAGCGGATTCACCGCAACGAATCGGTCAGCATGATGTTTCAGTAGCCCCGCAGGGCCGCAGATTTGCGAGAAACCGCGGCCCGACTTGCGGAAGCCGGCGGCCGTGGCAGACTATGGGGCCCGAGAAAAAGGAGTTTTCATGAGCGATTCACTCGACGTCGTATCCCGCAAGGCAACCGGTTCCCGGGAAAGCCGTCGGCTCCGCCGTGAAGGCATGGTGCCGGCCGTTCTCTATGGCCACGGTGAGAAATCTATCGATCTGGCTGCCAAGCGCGAGGCGATCGAGGCCGTCGTCCGTCACGGCAGCCGGGTCGTCGAACTCAAGGGTGCCGTCAAGACGAGCGCCCTGGTCCGCGAACTCCAGTGGGACACCTTCGGCGTCCAGCCGATCCACGTCGATTTCCTCCGGGTCGACAAGTCGGAACGGATCAAGGTCAAGGTTCCCGTCGATCTCCGCGGCGAGGCCCCTGGGCACAGGGCTGGCGGTGTGGTCACGCTCATCCTCCACGAACTCGAGATCGAGTGCACTCCCGACGCGATTCCGGAAAAGATCCACGCCCACGTCGGAAAGCTCGAACTGGGCGGTCACCTCAAGGTCCACGACCTCGAATTGCCTGCCGGTGCCAAGGCTCTGGCGGATGGCGAGGAGACCGTGGTCAGCTGCTCGCTGCCACAGAAGGCCGACGAGACCGCGGCCGTCGCTGGAGCCGCCGAACCCGAAGTGATCGGCCGCAAGGCCGCTGAGGAAGGAGAAGGAGAGGCAGCGGAGGGCTGATCCTGTCGGGCTCGATCCGTCGAGACCGGGGCTGATGCATCGTGAAACTCGTCGCAGGGCTGGGAAATCCGGGACGCAACTACGAGGGCACCCGGCACAACGTCGGATTCGACGTTGTGGAAATCCTGGCGAAGCGGTCTGGCTCGCCCGTTCGACGAGCCCGGTTTCAGGGCGACACGGCGCAGGTCACGATCCGCGGTTGCCCGGTGCTGTTGCTCTGGCCGCTCACCTGGATGAACCTCAGCGGTGCGAGCGTCCTGGCGGCCCGCGACTTCTACAAGATCGAGCATGACGACATCCTTATTGTGTGCGATGACTTCCAGCTTTCGACCGATACGATCCGCATCCGGGCAAGCGGCTCCGGCGGCGGTCAAAACGGGCTCAGCGACGTGCTTGCTCGGCTTGGCACAAACGCCGTGCCGAGGCTCCGGCTCGGCATCGGCCCGGTTGCAGAGGGCTGGAAGACCGCAGATTTCGTCCTCGGTCGGTTCTCCAAATCGGAACGGGAGGCCGTGACGCCGTTGCTGGAGCGGGCGGCCGACGCCGTCGAGGAATGGGCTGCGGTGGGAATCGAATCTGCGATGAACCGGTACAACTGAAGAACCACATTTCGACAATTCACCGATCCGCGACATGACATCCGGATCACAACAAGCGTACGACACGACAGAAAGGGAGCATGCAGACCATGGTGGTATACGAAGGGATGTTCATTCTCGACGCCTCGAAGTTCGCCCGGGATCCGGCCGGGTCCGCCCAGCAGATCGTCGGCCTGATCGAGCAGTTCGGCGGCACGGTGCTGGCGTCCCGGCTCTGGGACGAGCGGAAACTCGCCTATCCGATCAAAGGCCACAAAAAGGGCGTCTACTGGCTGACCTACTTCAACATGCCGTCGGCCAATCTGGTGCCGCTTGAACGGCAGTGCGAGATCACCGACGACATCCTGCGAAAACTGGTCCTGAAGATCGAACCGCGAATCGCGGACGCACTCGTCCAGCATGCCCTGGCTGGTGAAACGTCGCAGCGAAAGGCGGCACCTGTCGCGGCCGCAGCGGCCCCCACCGCCGGAGAGTAGCCACAACCGTTCCCTTGCAGTGCCGGTCGCCCCCCGGTATTCTGGGATTCAGTTGTACATGTGTTCAGCATTTGAAGACTGAGGAGGCAGGTGCCATGGCAAGTTTCAATCGGGTGATTCTTCTCGGCAACGTGACCCGCGATCCGGAGTTGCGTTACATCGCCAACGGAACGGCCGTGACCGATATCGGCCTCGCCGTCAACGATCGTCGCAAGACGGCGACGGGCGAATGGGTCGAGGAGACGACATTCGTCGATGTGACGCTCTGGGGCCGTACCGCCGAGGTCGCCGGGGAATATGTCACCAAGGGGGCCCCGCTGATGATCGAGGGCCGGCTGAAACTCGACACCTGGGAGAAGGACGGCAAGAAAAACTCCAAGCTCCGGGTGGTCGGCGAGCGGATGCAACTCCTCGGGTCTCGTGGTGGCGAAGGCGGCCGCAGCGGTGGCGAGGGTCGGCCCAAGGCCAGGGCCGGGAGCGGCCGTCCCGCCCCTTCCGTGAACGACGATTACGATCAGTCGGCCGACGTGTATGATGGTCCCTCCCGCGGTGGCAGCGAGCCGGGCGGACATATCGGCGGCGACGACGACATTCCTTTCTGATCCCCCTTCAGACTGCCTTCCCAAACTTTTTTTCAGACACTCAAGCTTCTTCGTTTTGCGCCAGGAGAGCCCCCATGCCCCCCAGAACCATGCCCTCGATCACATCCCGACAGTCCCGGCTTCCCAAGGGGGATCGAGGCGGGATCCAGCTTCTTCTCGTCCACAATGTCGAGCATCTCGGCAAGCAGGGAGAGGTCGTCGAGGTCAAGCGTGGCTATGCCTACAACTTTCTGCTTCCCCAGGGTCTGGCGACCGTCGCCACCGACCACCACAAGCGAATGGTGGAAAAGCATCGGGCGAAGCTCGAGGAGATCGCCCGCGAACGGCTGGCCGGCCTTCGCAGTCTGCTGGAGGAGCTGTCGAGGACGAGCGTCACGATCGAGGCCAACGCCAACGACGAGGGGCATCTCTACGGGTCCGTCGGGCCGGCGGAGATTTCCCGTTCGCTCAAACAGCAGGACCTCATGGTCGGGACCGATCAGATCGTTCTCCAGGGTCCCCTCAAGGAGGTCGGCCTGTACACCGTGAAGGTGAAGCTCGCAGCCGAAGTGGAAGGCGATCTTAAGGTCTGGGTGGTTCCATCCAGCGGTGACGGCGGCTCGAAGTAGCACCCTCTCCGCGGCGATGCAGGGAGGCTCGTACCGATGGCTTCATCGAGGGAGGCTGATGCGCGCGATTCCGGCCACCGGGGCGTGCGGCGTCCGAGGCGGGCCGATCCGGACCCGGCTGGCAGATCGCCCCTGGGTCCTGCGGTCGAGCGACCGGCAAACGTCGACGCCGAGCGGGCGGTCCTCGGCAGCATTCTGCTGAAACCGGACGTCTGCGACGACGTGGCGCTCGTCGTTCGTGCGGAGGACTTCCACGACGAGTCCCACGAGATCCTCTATCGGCATCTGCTCGAACTGCACGACGGCGGCAAGCGGATCGATGTCACGATCGTCCACGAGCGGCTTCGGTCGAAGGGTGATTTTGAGAGGATTGGCGGCGCATCAGCCCTGGCTGAGATCCTCCAGTCGGTGCCGCACGCCGCCCACGCGACCCACTACGCCCAGATCGTCCGCGACAAATCGATGCTGCGGTCGTTGATCGACGCCAGCACCGACATCCTTCGGGATGCCTATGACTCGGTGGATGAGCCGCGGGAACTTCTCGCCCGGGCAGAGGCCAAGATCTTCGAGATTCTCGAACATCGCAGCTCCGCGGAGGCAAAGCCGATCGACGAGGTGCTCGAGGAGGTGATGGTCAGAATGGACGCGAGGATGAAGCACGAACACGCCCTCGGCGGCGTGGAGACCGGCTTCACAGACCTCGACACCCTCTGTGGAGGCCTTCACAACTCCGAACTCATCATCCTGGCAGCGCGGCCCAGCATGGGGAAAACCGCGTTCGCGATGAATATCGCCGAGCACGTTGCGATCGCCATCAAGCAGCCGGTGCTTTTCGTAAGCCTGGAAATGGCCTGTCTCGAACTGGCCGACCGACTCCTCTGTTCGGCCGCCCAGGTCAACGGGCACCGTCTTCGCAACGGAACGATCTCCCAGGAAGATCGCCGCCGACTGGTGCAGAAGTCGTCCGAGATCAGCTCATCGCCGCTCTACATCGACGACACTCCAGGCCGCACCCTGACCGAAATCGCAGCGGTCGCCCGCCGGCTCAAACGACGAAACGGCCTCTCACTCGTGGTGATCGACTATCTCCAGCTGATAGAGCCCGACAATCCCCGTGACCCCCGGCAGGAGCAGGTCGCGAGGATCGCCCGCCGGCTGAAGATGATGTCCCGCGAACTCGACATTCCGGTGCTCTGTCTCGCCCAGCTGAACCGGCAGGCGGAGGTTTCCCGTGACAATCGACCGCGGCTCAATCATCTGCGCGAGTCGGGGGCCATCGAGCAGGATGCAGACGTGGTGATGTTCGTCCACCGCGAGGAGTATTACCAGACGACGGACGAAGATCGGGAACGGGTCAAGGGACAGGCCGAAATCATCATCGCCAAGCAGCGCAACGGTCCGATCGGCGACATCAAGCTGCTCTGGCAGCACGACTACACCCGGTTCGTCAACCTCGAGCATCGTCCATACGACGAGTTCGAGCAGTTTTCCAGCTTCTGACAGCCTGCCACCGCTCCCCGGGAGACGGCGATCAGGCCTCTCGCCCAGCCCGGCGGCCACCGCTGCGATCTGTACCGGGGGTGACGTCGAGTTCGAGATCGTCCTGTTCACCCCGTTCAAGACGCTCCCAGGCGATGGCTCCCATGGCGGCATTGTCGGTGCAGAGTTCCCGAGGCGGCACGAATACCGACAGGCCTCGATTCCGACCCAGCCGTTCGAGCGACTCCCGCAGCAGCGTATTTGCCGTCACCCCGCCTCCGACCAGCAGCGAACGACAGCCTGTCCGCTCCAGTGCCAGCCCGACCTTTGCGAGGATTGCATCGACCGCGGCCTGCTGGAACGATGCCGCGAGGTCGGCCAGCCGCTGACCGGTCGGTGGCGGTGTGTCGGCAGCGGCTCCGGGCGGTCGCACGAGATATCGCAGGGCGGTCTTCAGGCCGCTGAAACTGAGATCGATCCGCGCCTGGTCGCTGGCCAGCGGCCGCGGTAATCGATGGGCCTTCGGATTGCCACCAGTCGCCGCCCGTTCAATCTGCGGTCCGCCCGGATAACCGAGGCCGAGAAGGCTGGCCGCCTTGTCGAAGGCCTCGCCCACGGCGTCGTCGATCGTGCCTCCGAGTCGTTCGAGATCGAGCGGCCCCCGGACGCGGAAGAGCGACGTATGGCCTCCGCTGGCGACGAGTCCGACAGCGGGATAGAGGTCGGCGAGAGGGTATGCCAGCCGGCAGGCGTAGAGATGGGCTGCGATGTGGTCGTATCCGACGACCGGAATGCCGAGCGTGGCGGCGATCCCCTTGGCGGCCGAAAGACCCACGAGCAGCGAACCGACGAGACCGGGCCTGACCGCCACGGCCACGGCCTCGAGTTGCTGCCGACCGATGCCCGACCGAGTCATCGCCTCGTCGATCACCGGAATGATCCGTTCGACATGTGCCCGGCTGGCCAGTTCCGGCACGACACCCCGCCAACGGGCATGGAGGGCGTCCTGACTGGCGACCACGCTCGAGAGCACGAGGCGGTTTCGGGAGACGATCGCAGCGGCCGTCTCATCGCAAGTCGTTTCAATACAAAGCAGCGGCATCGCGGAAAAGTCTACCCGCCCGATGCGATGAGCGGCTCATGACAGGCTGAAGCCTGTCCCACATCGGACAGAGGCCAGGGCCGGAGGCCCGGGTAAACACCAGCGACCGGAGGTCGCCAAGGAAAACTCGGCACGATGCCGAGATTTTCCGTGCAGCAGAGGCCAGGGCCGGAGGCCCGGGTAAACACCAGCGACCGGAGGTCGCCAAGGAAAACTCGGCGGGATGCCGAGATTTTCCGTGAATTCAGTAGTCGTACCAGACGCCGAAGCCGTAGCGGTTCTGGTTGTAGAACACGAACTCGTACTGCGGATCGGAGCCGTAGAGATATTCGAACCCGAGCCGGAACAGCTTCTCGCTGGCCCGTCCCCGCCAGGCCCAGCCCGTCTGCACGCAGATGTTGCCGCCCCAGTCGAGTTCCTGCCGGGTCATGCCGTTGACTGCCAGGAACGGCGTGCCCAATGCCCCGGTCGGCCGCGCCTGAATCAGTTCCGTGCCAAACTGAAATTCCCAGGGCTCCGAACCGCCGGCGTTGAAGAACGCCCAGCCGACCTCCCCGTAGAGTCGCATCCAGTCTCGCGGGTAATACGAGTTGCCCCAGACGATGCAGTCGCGGACGTAGTTGACCCTTGGAAAAGAGTGATACTTGAGCATTGCCTCGTCGCCGAGGTGGGCGCTGTTGTGATAGTAGGCGAGTTTTGTCTGCCAGCGGCCGACTCCATAGACGAGAGGAACACCAAACCGATAGTCACCCGACCGCAGATCGCGGTCATCCTCGGGGTCGAGTCGCACGAAGGCGGCACCCTCGACCTGCACCTCGAAGCCCTGCGGATGAACGACGGGATCGGATCCATACCGCAGGATCGAGACCCGACCGCCGAGCGTCGTGTCCCAAAGGGTGCCCTCTCGACTGGAGGGCTGAAAGACTCCCGGGTCGGTGTCGAAATACATCACCGTACCGATCCGCGGCTCCTTGGGACCGGCGAGGTAACTCGTGTAGATCAGGTTGTTGGGCATGATCTGCCAGGACCAGGGTTCCGGCGCCCAGAGATCACCGATCCGATCGGACGGCAATTCATCGGGGGACAGCGGCCGCGATCGTTCCTCGGCGAACGGTTCGTAGACCACATCCGGAATCGCGCCGGGAAACATCGGATCCATCGAAGGCTGCGACTCCAGCCTCGCGGATGGCGGCGACGGGAGGGGGCTCGAAAGGCTCTCGGCCGGCGATTCCAGGGGTGTCGGGATATCGGCCGCCCTCCAGCCATCCTGGCCGTGGACTTCCAGATCAGAACCAGAGAACAGGCCGAGCATCAGCGTCACCGCCATTCCCACGATTCGCGCGCAGACGATCCGGGCCGCTGAACGGCGTTCGGACGACGAGACCGAGAGAGGTTGGGGCGTGGGCATGGAGGGTGGGCAGACCGCGGCTGGATATCCGCAGCGGCGAGGGAGCCAAAAACGCCGACAGACTGAGACTCAAATCGGCATCCGCAGGCAACTTCCATAGGAACATCCTGGTCGCCAGGACACGATGATGCTGCGGTGGAAAACAGGGTAAGATTGGTGCTTCGCAGTTCAACCAAGCCTCCCTGTCTTGCCGCGCCACGCAGATGCCGCATTCACAATCGTCCCCTGATCCGACCGTGTCCAAGTCGAACGATGCCCAAGGCGTTCCCGTTCTGGAAGGAGTCGCCGCGGCCCTCGGAAGGATTCCCAGCGGCCTGTTTCTGGTCACATGGCGGGACCGCGGACATGACCGCCGCATGCTGGCGAGTTGGGTGATGCAGTCCGGCTTCTCGCCGCCCACAGTCACGATTGCCATCGGCACGACCCGGGATCTGCTCTCCGCTGTCACAAGCGGCACGCCGTTCGTCATCAACATGCTGGCGGAGTCACAGCGGTCGCTGCTCGGTCGATTGGGCAGGCCACAGGCCGAGGGTGAGGATGCCTTCCCGGGGGTTGAAATCCGGCGCACCCCCTCTGGCAACGCCATCATCGATTCGGTCGCCGGCTGGCTCGAGTGCCGGGCGATCTCCAGCCTCCCGGCCCACGATCACACAGTTGTCGTGGCCGAACTGCCGGCGGGGGATGCCGACGTCGAAACCACGCCTCTGGTGCACGTCCGCCGCAATGGTTTACGGTATTGAGCAGAGGAGGAACACCTGATGCACGGATCCCGTTTCTGGAGAGCGATTGGAGCCTGTCTGGTCATGGCCCTCGTCGGTTGCTCGCAGCAAGTGGCCCGCCAGGAGGCACCGCAGGCGGCAGAGGATGCCCCACCTGCCGCAGGTCTGAAGGCCCAGGCAGCCAAACGTTTCATCTTCATCACCAATGGCGACGACCCCTTCTGGGACGCTCTGCTGAGCGGACTCAAAGAGGGTGAAAAAAGGTTCGGCTGCGCCGCCGCCGGAATCAGCGTCTCCCGTGACGTCAACAACGCCTCTGCTGAGGGTCAGATCGAACGGCTTCGTCAGTACGCCACCCAGGACGACATTGCCGGCATCGCGATCAGCGTCATTCAGGCCGACAACAAGGCGATCGCCGACGAGATGAAGAAACTCCAGGCGAAGGGCGTGAAGCTGATCACGGTCGACGGCGACGTGAATCGCGGCACATTCCGCGACGCCCGTCCCTACTACATCGGCACCGACAACATGGTCGGCGGACGCACGCTCGGCACCGCGGCCAGAGCCGTCCTCGAGGCCAAGGGACTGAAGGGTGGAGGCTACGCCCAGTTCGCCGGTTTCACCGACAATGACAATGCGAGGAGCCGGATGGACGGCGTCAGGGAGGCGCTCGGTGCCGCCTTCACCGAGCGGGACCGGATGGCGGACGAAATGGATCTTCCCCGGGCCCGGGACAACGTTCGCAACGCAATCCAAAACCACGGTGATCTTGCGGCCCTCGTCGGCATCTGGGCCTACAACGCCCCCGCCATCGCAGACGTGCTCAGTGAGAGCGGCAGCCGCAACCGCTACGTGGTCGCCACCTTCGATGCGGCCGACCTCGCCATCGGCCAGATGGAGAAGGGCAACATCGATGTGATGGTGGTCCAAAACCCGTTCGAGATGGGCGTGCGGACGGTACGACTGCTCAAGGCGATGGTGGAGAACGACGAGGCGACCGTCGCCGAAATGTTTCCGCGGGCCGGTGAGCCCGACGGCGACATCCACACCACCGGACTGCGGGTGGTCGTTCCGGCAGCCACCTCACCCGTGAAGGCTGAGCTGTTCGACCCAGAAGTCGTCGAGTTCATGACCCTTTCCGAGTTCAGGGCCTGGCTGGCGAAGTACAACCTCACTAGTTCCTGAGCATGAACCCTCCACGTCCTGCCGATCGCGGCTGGCGGCTGCCCCGTCACGAACTGGCCCTCCTGGCCGCGGTGGTGCTCGTCTTCGTGGGCACAGGCTGGCTCGACCCCAACCACACCTACTTCGCCAAGTGGGTGGAGAGCCGCGACATCATTCTGCGAAACACCTCCCTGCTCGGGATCCTCGCGTTGGGCGCAGCCGTGGTGATCATCGCGGGCGGAATCGACCTCTCGGCCGGATCGATGGTGGCATTCAGCGCCACGACCTGCGGCCTGCTGCTGACAGTCTTTGCGGATGCGGGCGACAAGCGGCTTGAAACCGTCGGCACGGCCGGTGTCGCCATGGCGATCGGCGGGGCCATGCTCTCGGGTCTGCTCGTGGGCACGCTCCACACCTGGCTGATCACCGCGATCCGGCTGCCACCATTCGTCGCCACGCTCGCCACGCTCGTCGGCCTACGGAGCTTCGCCCGGGCGATGTGCCTGTTCGTGACGAAGGAGCGCTGGGGCAGCGAGAACCAGCAGATCAATATCGGCACGCCGTTTTTCGTCTGGCTCAAGGAAAACAACGTCTGGATCTCGACGGCCACCTTCCTGGTGCTGGCGATCCTGACATGGCTGATCCTCTCCCGGACGGTGCTCGGCCGCCACATCTACGCCCTCGGTGGCAACGAGCAGGCGGCCCGACTCAGCGGCATCCGCACCGAGAACGTGAAGTGGTTCGCCTACTGTTTCGGCAGCCTGACCGCTGCCCTCGCCGGAATCTTTCTGATGGCCGACAGCAGCGTGGCACAGCCGGGAACCATGGCCCGCGGCTACGAACTCAACGCGATTGCCGCGGCCGTCGTGGGGGGCTGCAGTCTGCAGGGTGGCGTGGGCACGGTGACCGGCACGGTGCTCGGATCCCTCTTCCTGCGGGTCGTGATCGATTCGGTTTCCAAGCTCATCAAGGCGAGTGCCGACGTCTACGAAGGGATGATCGTCGGAATCATCGTCGCTCTGGCCGTCACCCTGACCCAGTTCGGCGGGCTGGCGAAGACGGGACATGCGCTCTTTGCCGGCGCCCGCGGCCTGGCCGCCATTCCCACGATCGCCATCTTCGCCGGCCTGCTCGCGATGATGGCCGCTGCCAACATCGATGCCTTCCGGGGACGCACCGGTCTGCTCGGGGCGGCGGTCGGCCTGGGCTCGCTCCTGCTGCTCGCCGCCGTCCGCAGGCTGCAGGACCGCCGCCCGTGACCACGCCCATCGTCGCCTTTCGCGGTGTCGGCAAGCGGTTCCAGGGGGTCGTCGCGCTCTCCGACGTGACGTTTGAACTCCAGCCGGGCGAGTGCCATGCCATCTGCGGCGAGAACGGCGCCGGCAAAAGCACCCTCATGAAGATCCTCTCCGGAGTGATCACGGAACACGAAGGTGAGATCCTCGTCCGTGGCCAGCCGGTCAGTTTTCGGGGCACTCGTGACGCCGAATCGGCCGGTATCGCGATCATCCATCAGGAACTCAATCTCGTCGAACAACTCCCCGCGGCGGCGAACATCTTCCTCGGACGCGAACGGCGAACGCGGCTTGGACTGCTCGACGATGCCGCCATGGAGCTGGAGGCGGGATCGCTCCTCGCCGGCCTCGACTGCCAGATCGACCCGCGTGTGCCGGCGGGCTCGCTTCGGGTCGGCGACCAGCAGCTGCTCGAAATCGCCAAGGCTCTTTCCCTTCAGAGCGACGTGCTCATCATGGACGAGCCAACCAGCGCCCTGACGGAGGCAGAGGTCGCGAGACTCTACCGGGTGATCGCCCAACTTCGGGAGCGGGGAGTCACGATTCTCTACATCTCCCACAAGATGGATGAGGTCTTCCGGCTGGCCGACCGGATCACGGTGCTCCGCGACGGCCGTCAGGTTCGAACGGTCCCGCGGTCGGCCACGACTCCGAAGGAGATCACAGGCTGGATGGTGGGCAGAGAGATCGCCGGCCAGCAGTTCCACCAGGCCCGTCCTCGCGGCCGTCGGCTGCTCGAGGTGCGCGGACTCACCCTCCCCTGGCCGGGCCATCCCCGCGGCTACCGGCTCAAGGATATCGACCTCGAACTGCATGCGGGAGAGGTGCTCGGCGTGGCGGGGCTGATGGGAGCGGGCCGCACGGAACTGCTCGAGGTCATCTTCGGGGCCGCCGGCCTCGACTGGACCGGCGAGATCCGACTCGAGGACGAACCGGTCCGGTTTGCCCACCCGGGCGAGGCCTGCGCGGCCCGGGTCGCGATGGTGACGGAAGACCGCAAGCGACTGGGACTGTTTCCCGAACTCGATGTCGCCGGCAACGTGAGCATTGCCAGTCTTGGGAGGGCCTCCGCCGGCGGACTCGTCTGGCGGGCCCGCGAGGAGGCACTCGTCGCCCCCATGATCCGCGAGACGGGCGTCAAGGCGGCCGGGCCCCAGGCTTCGATCATGGGACTCTCCGGAGGCAATCAGCAGAAGTGCATCCTCGGCCGCTGGCTTCTCACCGAGCCACGGCTGCTGCTGCTTGACGATCCCACCCGGGGCATCGATGTCGGGGCCAAGGCCGAACTCTACACCCTGATCGACGGTCTCTGCCGCAGGGGCATGGGGGTGATCCTGACGTCGAGCGAATTGCCGGAACTGCTGACGCTCGCCGACCGGATCATCGTGCTCGCCGAGGGAAGGCTGACCGCTGAGTTTGCCCGCGATGAGGCGACCGAGGCGGCGATCATGGAGGCAGCGATGGCGTGTTAGGATTCCCGGATGGATCCTTTCGACGCCGAACGCTACTCGAGACAGGTGCGATTTCCGCCACTCGGTCCGGAGGGGCAGGCGAAACTCTCCGCCGGACGGGTCGCGGTGGTGGGCTGCGGTGCCCTCGGCAGTGTCGTGACGCTGGCCCTGGCCCGGGCCGGCATCGGCTACCTGCGGCTGATCGATCGAGACGTTCCCGAGATCAGCAACCTTCCCCGCCAGGTGCTGTTCGACGACGCCGACGTCAGGGCAGGCCTGCCGAAGTCGGTGGCGGCAGCCCGCCAGCTGGAGCGGGTGCATTCTGGCACCGTGCTCGAGCCGCTCGTCGCCGATCTGACGGCTGCCACGAGCGACCGCCTGCTCTCGGGCGTCGATCTGGTCGTCGATGGCAGCGACAGTTTCGAGACGCGGTTCATCATCAATGAGTTTTCCTGCAGCCGGGGCATTCCCTGGGTGCACGGAGGCGCGATCGGGGCCGAGGGCCGCGTGCTGACCATCCTTCCCGGCCGGACGGCATGCCTGCGTTGCCTGATCCCGGATCCGCCCGCCTTCGGCGCACTTCCCACCTGCGAGACCGCCGGCGTGCTCGGCACGGCGGCGCTCGTGGTCGGCGCGGTCGAGGCCAACGAGGCGATCCGGCTGCTCGCCGGCGACCGCGTTGGCCTCGGTAATCGGCTCTTCGTCTGCGATCTCTGGGCCGGCCAATGGAGGACGATCGACCTTGGACCACTGGCTGTCGAGGGCTGCCCGACCTGCCGGGGCGGCGACTTCCCCTGGCTCGAAGGCCGAACTGGCTGCCAGGTGGCGCGGATCTGCGGCCGCGATGCCGTACAGATTGCTTCGGCGGGCGCCGGCGTCGATCTCGACCGTCTCGGTCGCCGACTCGCCGAGGTGGCCACCGTCACCACCAACGCCTGGATGCTCAGGGCCGAGGTCGAGCCGGGCATCGTCCTCTCGGTATTCGCGGACGGCCGGTCGCTCGTCGCCGGCACCCGTGATGAGACGCGGGCCCGGGCGATCGTCGCCCGTTACGTCGGCTGACCCCGGCCTTGGATGATCGGGCCTTCGACGATCAGATACCCGGCCCAGTCCCAGGTCGGAGGCGACTGACGGCCGTCGCAGTTCCAGGCCGCGAGATCGGCCTGCAGTCGATCGCAGTCTTTTCTGGCCTGAACCGGCAGAGCGCCGGGGCCTGAAGCCGACTCCCGCAGTGCGACGAGCGGGAGTCCGGGATCGGAATCCCGCCAGGACACGTCGGGAACCGCATCCGGCGGTAGCCGAACCGCGATGAAGTCCAGCCCCGGCCTGTCTTCGGCAGCCTGTTTTCGGCGCAGGGTCGAGCCATTCGCCTCGATGCCGACGAGCATCGTTCCCTTGGAGTTCCGCACTGCCGCTGCCAGATCCTCGCGGCCGGCAGGCAGGATGGCCAGCACCACGGACGGATGCCGCGACCACGCCTCCAGCCCGGCGACCGCGGTCTCGTACGGGCTCTGCAAACCGACCCGCGCCGCGATCGCCAGGCCAGACAGGTCCGCCGCAGTGCAGATCGGGTCGGACGGTTCTTCGATCACCGCGACGGCCCCCGTCCCCAGGATGGCATCCAGTTCGGCGACAGCGTCCGGGCAGGGAATGCCACGCGGCACCCAGCGTCGCCCGTCGAGCCAGAACGACCGCCCGCGGACGCCCGAGCGGCGGAGCCCCACGAGCCCGCGATACGAGACCTCATTCGCCGCCACTTCGAGCCGGGCGTCAATCCGGTAAAGACTGGGCGATTCGGGCGTCCAATACGACGGCTCCGTCAGGATCGCCCGGGCCGCCGGCCGCGGCCCCGGACCGAGATCGACGAATCTGGTGGTCACCGGCAGCGTCGTGCCACGAATGCACTCGGGTCCGGAGATCGTTCCGCTGAGCGAGATCGGCCCGACAACGGCCTCGATCGCGGCGCCGTCGAATGACAGATACACCTCCGCCCGCAGGTCGTCGGCCCGGCCGAGCCGGCAGTCACATCGAGGTGGACGGCCACCGACGGCCATCAGGCCTGATCTCCCGAAGCAAACCTCTCCTGGGCCAACAGAGCCAGTCGTCGCAGGTCGAGTTTGCCCGTACCGAGCACCGGCATCTCCTCGATCTCGGCGAAACTGTCGGGCGATGGAATCCAGAGATTGGGCAGCCCCCTCTCGGCCAGACCGCGACAGACATCCTGGGCCTGACGGGGCGTGGGCAGATGGAACACCACCAGCCTCTCCCCCTTCCTCGCATCCGCCACGGCGGTGATGACCGCCAGCATTTCGCCATCGGCGGCACCCAATTCCTGATTGATCGCCTCCTCGATCGCGATGTGTGGCACCATCTCTCCACCGATCTTGGAAAACCTGCTCTCGCGTCCGGTGATCGTGATGAATCCATCGGCGTCGATCTTGGCGATGTCTCCGGTGCAGTACCAGCCGTCCTGCACCACCTTCGCCGTCAGGTCGGGCCGGTCGAGGTAGCCCTGCATGACGTTCGGGCCGCTGATCCAGAGCAGTCCCTCCTCGCCGACTGGCACTTCGCCGGTCCCCTCCCGACCGCTGATCCGGGCTCGGCAGCCGAGTATCGGCTTGCCTACGGTCCCCTCTCGGGAATCGACCGGACGGCCAGGGACCTGCCGGGAGGGGGGCACGTTGGCGGCCACCAGCGGGGCCAATTCGGTGGCCCCGTAGGCCTCCCAGGGCCGCACGCCGAATCGCTTCTCGAAGGCGTCGGCCACGTCGCGGGTGAGTTTCTCGGCGGCCCCGAACACGACCTCGAGCGTCGAGAAATCCTCGGCCGGTGTCCGGCGAATGTAGATCCGCAGGAAGGTCGGCGTTGCCATCAGGATCGTGGCATGGTGCTCGCGGGCCAGCCTCCCGACCGTCTGGGCATCCCGTGGATCGGCGTGGAAGACGACGGACGGATCCAATGTCAGCGGCGTCCAGAGCGTCGTCGTGTAGCCGTAGGAGTGGAAGAAGGGGAGCACGCCGAGGGCGACGTCGGAGGTCGACAGATGGAGCATGTTGTCGATCGCCCGCACCTGGGAGCCGACATTCTCCACGGTCAGCACGACCCCCTTCGGATCGCCCGTCGATCCAGATGTGAAGATCACCGTCAGCACGTCCTCGGGCCGGATCGCCTCGAGGCCGAGCATCCGGTCAAGCCAGGGCAGCGGTGTCAGCGTGGCATGAACGAAGGCCGCGATCTTGTCGAAGGCGGTGAGTTGGGTCCGCAGGCCGCCTGCATCGAGCAGTCGTTCGCCGACGTCGAGTTTGACCCGGGTCAGGAATGCGGGACTGGAGATCACGTGCCGAAGGCCGGCCTTGGCGATGCAGGTGTCGAGGATCGACTGGCTCGTCGTGTAGTTCAGGTTTACGGCCACGCGGCCGGAGAGCGCGAGTGCGGCGTTGACCACCATGCCGCCTGCGGTCGGCGGCAGGAGCACGCCGACCATCGTCTCGTCGCGGTCGAGCACCCGCTCCAGAACGCTGCGGGCGGCGAGGATCCGCGTCAGCAGTTCCCTGCCGGTGAGCCTGGTGCCGAGAGAGTCGGCGACCTTCATCCTGCCTGAGGCACTGCGACAGGCGCGGAGCAGTCGCCGCTGCAGGACCATCGGCGATTCGACTCTGGAATCGGGCATGAAAGCTCCGCAGTGGCCGGGTTCGGCGGGTCTCGTTGCCCGAATTCCGCCGATCACTAAAATCAACTCTTTCCAGATTAGACCCTGCGCCGTCCGAGGTGACCAGTTCGCCGCCGAACGGGACCGACTTCAACCGCGGCCCAATGCCGCCGCTGACGCGACAGATGCCACGTTACCAGCCGTCGCGGATCGAGCCAAAATGGCAGGAGTGGTGGGAGTCGCAGCGGACATTTGCCACGCAGCGTCTGCCCACACCGGGCTCCACGGCCGCTGACCCGGGTCGCAAGGCCTACATTCTCGACATGTTTCCCTACCCCAGTGGGGACGGCCTCCATGTCGGCCATCCCGAGGGATACACGGCCACCGACATCGTGGCCCGGTTCGAGCGGATGCGGGGCACGAGCGTCATGCATCCGATGGGGTTCGATGCCTTCGGGCTTCCCGCCGAGGAATACGCGATCCGCACCGGCACGCCGCCTCGCGAGAGCACCGACCGGAACATCGCCACATTCACCCGCCAACTCAAAATGCTCGGCTTCAGCTACGACTGGGACCGGGTGCTCTCGACGACCGATCCCGGCTACGTCCGCTGGACGCAGTGGATCTTCCTCGTCCTCTTCGACACCTGGTTCGACCCGACGCTCCAGAAGGGGCGACCGATCGCCGATCTCCCGATCCCTGCCGAGGTCGCCAGCGATGGCGAGGGGGCGATCGCTGCCTATCGTGACTCCCACCGTCTGGCATATCAGTCGGAGGCCCCTGTCAACTGGTGTCCCGCCCTGGGCACGGTGCTGGCCAACGAGGAGGTGATCGGCGGGGTGAGCGAGCGGGGTGGACATCCGGTGGTCCGGATCCCGCTGCGCCAGTGGATGCTGCGGATCACAGCCTATGCCGACCGCCTGGAGCGGGAACTCGAGGGCCTCGACTGGCCGGCCAGCATCAAGAAGCTCCAGTCCGATTGGATCGGCAGAAGCACCGGCGCCGAGGTCGACTTCCTGATCGCCGCTCCTGACGCCGGTGCGGAGGCGTTTTCGCAGTGGAAAATATCGCGGGCGGCGGGCGGATTTCCGGCCAGACCCGGGACCGACGTGCTGCGGATCTACACCACCCGGCCCGACACGCTCTATGGCGTGACCTTCATGGTCGTCGCTCCGGAACATCCACTGATCGATTCGTTGACCGCCCCGGGCCAGCGGCAGGCGATCGCAGCCTATCGGGATGCGGCCGCCCGCAAGAGCGACCTCGATCGCACCGATCTTGCCCGTGAGAAAACGGGGGTCTTCACCGGTTCGCACGTGATCCACCCGCTGACCGGCAGACCGGTGCCCGTCTGGGTGGCCGACTACGTGCTGGCGACCTACGGCACGGGCGCGATCATGGCCGTGCCGGCCCACGACGAACGCGACCTCGAATTCGCGAATGCCTTCGGGATCGAGGTGATCACGGTCGTCGAACCTGCCGACGGATCCGCTCCGGCCGAGGGCAGACTGTTCGCCGGCGACGGCCGTGCGGTCGCCTCCGGACCCTACACGGGCCTCGGGACCCGGGACTTCATCGGCAGGGTCGCGGCCGACCTTGCGGCAGCAGGACTCGGCCGACCTTCGGTGAACTACAAACTCCGCGACTGGCTCTTCAGCCGGCAGCGGTTCTGGGGAGAGCCGTTTCCGATCCTCCACGAACTCGACGCCGACGGCTCACCCACCGGCCAGATCCGCGCGGTCGACCAGCAGGAACTGCCTGTGGCGCTTCCGGAACTGACCGACTACCGCCCCGGAGACACCCCCGACCCGCCGCTGTCCCGATCGGCGCCGGAGTGGCTCTTCCTGGAGCGTGATGGCAAACGCTACCGCCGCGAGACCAACACCATGCCCCAGTGGGCAGGTTCGTGCTGGTACTACCTGCGGTTTCTCGACCCGAAGAACGACCTTCGCTTCCTCGACCCCGAGATCGAAAAGGCTTGGATGCCGGTCGATCTCTATATCGGCGGTGCGGAGCACGCCGTGCTCCATCTGCTCTACAGCCGCTTCTGGCACAAGGTGCTCTACGACCGCGGCCACGTCTCGCAGCCCGAGCCGTTCGGCAGACTGGTGAATCAGGGGATGATCCTCGGGGAGATGGAGTTCACCGGCTACCGCAGCGGCAAGGGGGGCTGGGTCTCGGCGGAGAAACGTGGCGAGGACGATGTCGCCGCCAAAGTTCCGGCCGACCAGGTGGAGAAGCAGGGGGAGCACTTCGTGCTCCGCGACGCCCCGAAGATCCGGGTCGAAAGCCGGGCCTACAAGATGTCGAAGAGCCGCGGCAACGTCGTCAATCCGGATCAGGTGGTCAGGGATTTCGGGGCCGATTCGCTGCGGCTCTACGAGATGTTCATGGGACCGCTGGAGGCGACCAAACCCTGGAGCACCACCGGCGTCAGCGGAGTCCGCGGCTTCCTCGACCGCTGCTGGCGGCTCGTCGTCGACGAGCGGGCCGAGGAACTCGCTCTGGCTTCCCAGGTCTGCGACGACCCCCCTTCGGAGGATCAGTTCCGCGAATTGCACCGCACGATCGACAAGGTGACGAAGGACATCCAGTCGCTCTCATTCAACACGGCGATCGCCCGGATGATGGAGTTCGTCAACTTCTTCACGCCGCTGGAGCGCCGACCGCGGGCGGTCCTCGAACCGTTCGTGACCCTGCTTGCCCCCTTCGCCCCGCATCTGGCAGAGGAACTCTGGCAGATTCTCGGCCGGCCGGCCCCCGTGTCGCTGGCCGCATGGCCGGCTGTCGAGAACCGCTGGCTCCGCGACGAAACGATCGAGATTCCGGTCCAGATCCAGGGCAAACTCCGGGGCCGGGTGGCCGTTCCGGCCGACGCCGACATTGAAACAATCCAGGCGACAGCCGCGGCTGACCCGAAAATTGCAGAACTCCTTGCCGGCAGGGAGATCCTCAAGGTCGTCGTCGTCCCCGGCAGGCTGGTCAACTTCGTGGTCAAAGGCTGACTTTCGGGGATCTCCGACGCCTGGGCGGAGGAGCCGAATCGGCTTTCGTGCCGGCCGCAGGTTCCGTAGCATGGGGACGTCCTTTTCCCAGCCAACGGCCCACGTGAGGAGCGATCCATGCCTGTGAAGCGTGTTCTGGCCCTGGTTCTTGGAGGAGGCCGCGGCACGCGGCTCTACCCGCTGACCCGCGACCGCTCGAAGCCCGCCGTGCCCCTCGCCGGCAAGTACAGGATCATCGACGTCCCCCTCTCGAACTGCATCAACAGCGGTGTCCAGCGGATCTACGTGCTCACACAGTTCAACTCGGTCAGCCTCCACCGCCACATCCGCCGCACCTATACCTTCGACCCATTCAGCGGCGGATTCGTCGAGATCCTCGCCGCCCAGCAGACGCTCGACAATTCCGGCTGGTACCAGGGCACGGCCGACGCGGTGCGGCAGAACATCCGCTACCTGCAGCAACCCGACATCCGCCACGTGCTGATCCTCTCGGGCGATCAACTTTACCGGATGAACTACGCCGACATGCTGGCGACCCACATGTCCTGCGGGGCGGATGTCACCATCGCCAGCATCCCGGTGCACGAGGAGGCCGCATCGGCGCTTGGCATCATGCGGGTCGACGGCAGCGGTCGGGTCGAGGGCTTCCTGGAAAAGCCCCAGACGAAGGCCGAACTCGACATGGTCCGCACCGATCCGGCATGGATCGATCGCCAAGGGATCGCCTCCCAGGGCAGAAACCTGATGGCGAGCATGGGAATCTACCTGTTCGAGAGGGACTGCCTGCTGGATCTGCTCACCAAGACCGACTATCAGGACTTCGGACGGGAGGTCTTTCCGGCGGCGATCCGCTCCAAGCGGGTGCAGCTCCATCCCTTCGACGGCTACTGGGAGGACATCGGCACGATCCGCTCCTACTTCCAGTGCAACCTCGATCTGGCGGGCGCGGCGCCGCCGTTCCAGCTCTCGAGTGCAGAGGCGCCGATCTATTCCCGCGGCCGATTCCTGCCACCGTCACGGATCGACGGTGCGAGCATCCGGGCCAGCCTGCTCTCCGACGGCTGCATCGTCGGCCACGGTGCCGTCATCGAAAACAGCGTGATCGGCCTCCGCTGCCACATCGGCCGCAACGTGGTCATCCGCAACTCCGTCGTCCTCGGCAGCGACTTCTACGAAGCCGACGACGACATCGCCGCCAATACCGCCCGCGGCATCCCGCCGATGGGCATCGGCGAGGGCACGGTCATCGAAGGCGCCATCGTCGACAAGAATGTCCGCATCGGACGCAGGGTTCGCATCTGTAACGACCACGGATGGGAGCAGACCGGCGACAGCCCCATGTTCACCGTCCGCGACCGTATCGCGGTCGTTCCGAAAGACGCGGTTGTCCCCGACGGCTGGCTCCCCGAGCCCGGTATCGCTCTCGGCTAGCGTCGGGCCGGCCGGGTTTGCCTGCACGAGCGGCGGCCATGGCCTGGCCGTGGCATGCCGCGGCAGGATGCCGTTGCTGCGGGCCCAGAAGTCGTTTTGCGGTGCCGAACCGTTCGGCACGGGCCCCGAATAGTCGAAGGGGTCGGGGCACATGGTGCAGCCCGCCGCGGCCAGGAACATGGTCGCGGCGGCGATCGGGGCGATGACGGCCCTGCGCGAGAAACCCACCATCGGCGAACCTCCGGGGCCGGACGGTCGCCTCGACCGGTCCGACCATGGCGAACAGCAGCGGCTGCTCCACCCCCCAATGACCCCGTTAATTCATCGGATCGTTGCGACCGGCACCTTGAGCAAATCGGCTACAACTCGACGCCCATCCGGGCCATGAGGATCTTCATGTCGTCCCAGACGTGCCGCTTTGCGGCCGGATTCCGCAACAGATACGAGGGGTGGTAGGTGCAGATCACCTGGGAATCGCCATGCTCGAACCAGCGTCCCCGCAGTCGACCGATCGGCTCCTCGGAGCGGAGCAGCGCCTGGGCCGCGGTCGTTCCAAGGCAGCAGATGAACTCCGGCCCGATGATTTCCAGCTGTCGCTCAAAGAACCCCCTGCAGTTGGCAACCTCGTCGGCGGTCGGGGGCCGGTTGCCGGGAGGCCGGCACTTGAGCACGTTGAGGATGTAGACGTCTTCGCGACGAAGCCTGCAGGCCTCGATGATCTTCGTCAACAACTGGCCGGCACGGCCGACGAAGGGAATGCCCGAGGCGTCCTCGTCGGCGCCTGGAGCCTCGCCGAGGAAGCAGATTCTCGCCCCCGGCGATCCCGTGCCAAACACCGTCTGGGTCCGGGCACAGGCCAACTCTTCGCAGCGGCGACAGCCGGCAACCTCTGCCCGGAGCGGTTCGAGCAGCCGAAGCTTCTCCGCCGGGTCGACGGCCGGCAACGGACCGGCCGGCCGTTGATTGGCTGGAACCATCCCAACTGACTTCTCAGGCCTCGTGGTCTGGGCCGCAACGACGCTCGCAACACCCGACCGCCGGGGCAGATCGAGCACACCGGCATCCACGAGGCTTTCGAGTTTTTGCCGGACCGCCCGACGCGATGGAGTCGGCTGGCCGCGATTTTTGCCCTTCGTGTCGTCCATGCCGGTCAGGGTCCTCCGATCCTGCGTCTCTCAGCCACGGGCCGTCCCCGCGATCTGCCCACTCGCCGGCAGGCTTGTTTAGAGCGCCCGGCGAAACCGCTTCGGGGCCCGGCCCTTGCCCAGAAGCGCCGCAGCCGGTGGTTTCTTCGGCTGTTCTTCGGGGGCGGCATCGGCAGTCTGGCCGGCGTTGTCGGCAGGTCCCGTTCCCTCACGAATGGGCAGGGGCCCCGGCTTCGGGCGCCGATCAAAGGCCTCGAAGCCCGCGATCTCGTCCCGCTTGAGCAGTTTTTCGATCCGCATCTCGATCCGGGTCAACTGCGGCCCCTCGTCGGGGGCGACAAACGTGTAGGCCACTCCCTCCCGCCCCATCCGGCCGGTGCGACCGACCCGGTGGACGTAGTCGTCGCAAAACTCGGGAATGTCGTAGTTGATGATGTGCGAGAGGCTGGAGACGTCGATGCCGCGGCCGACGACGTCGGTCGCCACCAGCACTTTGACGGTTCCCTCGCGGAACTGCTTCATCACCCGGTCGCGGATGCCCTGCGAGAGATCGCCGTGGATGCAGGCCACCTCGGCGGCATGGCCACGCCGCCGCGACAGCCGCTCGAAAATCTTGTCGGTCCCCCGCTTGGTCCTGCAGAAGACGATCACCTGACGCGGGTTCTCCCGCTCCAGGAGCCGCTCGAGGAGGTCGAACTTCCTGGTCGGATCGACGGTGAAATAGAACTGATCGATCGTCTCGACGGAGATTTCGTTGGTGGAGAAGTCAAGGATCTCTGGGTCCCGCATGTACCGCGTCGCCAGTTTGGCGACGGGCGGCGGGACCGTGGCCGAGAGCAGCAGGGTCTGACGGCTCTCAGGGCAGCGTCGCAGAATCTTCTCGATGTCGGGCCGAAAACCGATGTCGAGCATCCGATCCGCCTCATCGAGCGTGACGATCTCAAGGCCGGAGAGCGTGATCGTGCCACGACTGAGATGGTCGAGCACCCGCCCGGGCGTGCCGACCACGACGGCCGGATGCTTGGCGAGTTTGTCGATCTGCCCCTTGATCGGCTTGCCACCGTAGACGGCGACACAATGGATCCGGGAGCCATGGGCCAATTTCTCGAATTCGTCTCGAACCTGGACAGCAAGTTCGCGTGTCGGCACGAGCACGAGGGCCCTCGGCCCGCCGCCGCGGCCGGGCTGCGACACCCGCTCCAGGATCGGAAGCACGAACGAGGCCGTCTTGCCGGTGCCCGTGCGGGCCTGTCCGAGCAGATCGGCGCCAGTCAAGGCCCGCGGGATGAGCCCGGCCTGTACCGGTGTGGGCACCGTGTATCCAGCCCGTTCGACGGCGGCGAGCGTCGCGGGCGAAAGGCCGAGTTCGCGAAAACTCCCCGCCACGACATCGGCAGCGTGGGCAGGCGTGCCCCGCGATCCCGCTGAGGCATCAGCATCCGCCCCGACGGCCGTGCCCGGCTCCGCCGGTCGACCGTCCCATGATTCAGAAACCACTCGCTGTCCCCGTGAGAACACTGTCCGTCACGCCGCGTGAACGTTTATTCATGAGGCAAGACTACCACGGCTGCCCGTTTCCGGCAAACCGACAGGGGGATCGGCTGCGTTCTCGATGCAGATCAGCGGTCGAACAGCTTCTTGATGGCCCAAACCGTGGCGGCCCGGCCCGCGCGGGCGATCGAGCGGGTCAGCGGGATGTGCTTCGGGCAGACGGCGACACAGTTCTGCGCATTGCCGCACATCTGAATGCCACCTTCACCGGTCAATGCCGCCAGCCGTTCGTCGGCGATCATCCTGCCTGTCGGATGGGCGTTGAAGAGCATCGCCTGACTGATGGCGTGGGCGCCGACAAATCCCCTGTCGAATGCGGCCTTCCGCCTGGCATCGAAGGCCTCCGCCGATTCCCCTTCACGCTGCACGACCTCGATCTTCGTGTACTGCGGACAGGCCTCGAGGCAGCAGCCGCAGCTCATGCATGTCGAGAGCGGATAGGCATCCTCCTGGTCCTCCGGAGAAATCCGCGGGCCGGGGCCATGGTCGTAGGAGCCGTCGACCGGAACCCAGGCCTCAACACGCTCCAGACCCCGGAAGACCCTGCGCCTGTCGACGACGAGGTCCCTGACGACCGGAAACTTCGACATCGGTCGCAGTTCAATCTCCTCGGAGTTGTCCTCGAGCAGCCTGTCGACGAGCGCAGTGCAGGCCATTCTGGTCCGGCCGTTGACAAGCATCGTGCAGGAGCCGCAGACCTCCTCGAGACAGTTGCAGTCCCAGGCGACGGGCGCCACGCTGCGGCCGTCTTCGGCCCGGGCCGTGGCGGCGATCCGCTGCAGGATGCTGATCACGTTCATGTTCGGTTCATACGGGATCGCATGTCGCTCCCAATAACTCTCCTGCCCCGGTGCATCCTGCCTCAGCACACGGACATGAATCGTGCGAGACGTCGCCCCCGCACCGTGGCCGGCGGCCGTGGCGACATCGCCGGCGTCATGGTTCGTCTCAACAGCCTGGATCATCGGATGCTCCTGCCTTTGCTGACTCTCTGGTCGCGGCACGACCGGCCGCGGCTTCGTCCTTCCCGGTCCTCATGCACCTGCCGCAACAGGCTGCGGTGAAGTCTCTCCCGCCTGCCCTGCAGCCCGCTGCCGCTCCCTCCAGACCTCCTCGATCACGTCGCCGCCGACGAGTCCGTAGAGTCTCGGCCGCGGTGGAATGAGCGACGTGTCGATGTCCTCGTAGGAGATCTGCGGGTGTCCGTCCGCACCGTGCTTGGCGATCGTGCTCTTGAGCCATTTCCTGGTGTTGGCCTCGAAACGATCGCACCATTCCTCGGCCTCGCGGCGCTGCTCGACGGGATCGGTGGCCGCGATCCCTGGCATCGCAGTCGACGGCTTGTAGTGGGCGCCGCGGCACTCGTCCCGCAGGAGCGCACCCTTGAGAATCAATTTGGCGATCGGAAACATGTCGCCGAGCGACTTCGTGAAGACGACATTTTGATTCGTCCAGTTGCCGGTATCGGAGAGCGAGCATCGCTGCCAACGCTCCTCGAGGCCACAGACCTCGTCGTAGGCGGCGGCAAGTTGCTCGTTGCGGCGCACGACAGTCGCCACACGGGTCATCAGTCCGCCCAACTGCTGGTGGAGATCGTAGGGATTCTCATTGCCTCCGCGCCGGGCGAGCAGCGACTCATGACGGGCCTCCTGCCGCCGCAGCGAGGCGTCGAACAGCCGAGACGACTCCTCCGCCGACGTCTTCCGCACGGCAGCCCCGGAGGCGATCACGCTCGGTGCGCAGAACAGTCCGCTGAAGATGCAGGAGAGCAGCGAATTGGCCCCCAGCCGGTTGGCACCGTGATACTGGTAATCGCATTCGCCGATCGCATACAGACCCGGGATGCTCGTCTGCTGATTCTTCGGGTCACCCTCTTCGAGGCCGCCGGAACTGCTCTTCTGATAGTCGACCCAGAGCCCTCCCATCGAGTAATGCACCGCCGGGAAGATCTTCATCGGCACGACACGCGGGTCGACGCCCTGGAACTTTTCGTAGATCTCGAGGATGCCGCCGAGTTTGCGGTCGAGCATCTCCCGGGAGAGGTGTGTCAGATCGAGGTAAACGCAGAGCCGATCCTTCTCGACCGACAGCCCGTCGGTCGTGCAGATGTCGAAGATCTCCCGCGTGGCGATGTCACGCGGCACGAGATTGCCATATTTCGGATACCGCTCCTCGAGAAAATAGCACCGCTCGGCCTCTGGGATTTCCCGCGGGTCGCGGGGGTCCTGCGGCTTTCGCGGCACCCAGACCCGGCCTCCCTCGCCGCGGGCGCTCTCGCTCATCAGCCGGAGTTTGTCGGCGCCTGGGATCGCTGTCGGGTGGACCTGGATGAACTCGCCGTTTCCATACCAGGCCCCGGCCTGATAAGCCCGGCTCACCGCACTCCCGGTGCAGACCATCGACATCGTCGAACGTCCATAAACCAGTCCGCACCCGCCCGTGGCGAGAACGACGGCGTCGGCCGGAAACGCCCGGAACTGCATCGTGACCAGATCCTGGCAGACGGCCCCTCGACAGCGGCCAGAGGCGTCGAGCACCGGTTCGAGGAAATCCCAGAACTCCCACTTCTTCACCCTGCCGGAAACCTCGTATCGCCGAACCTGCTCGTCGAGGGCGTAGAGGAGTTGCTGGCCGGTCGTGGCGCCGGCAAAGGCTGTCCGCTTGTAAAGCGTGCCGCCGAAACGTCGCTGATCGCGAAACCCCTCCGGCGTGCGATTGAAGGGCACGCCGAGACGATCCATCAGATCGATGATCCGCGGCCCCCAATCGGCCATTTCCTTGACCGGGGGCTGATGCTGGAGGAAATCGCCGCCGTAGACCGTGTCGTCGAAGTGCTTCCACTCGTTGTCGCCCTGCTGCCGCGTCAGGGCGTTGACGCTGTTGATGCCTCCCTGGGCGCAGGCGCTGTGGGATCGCTTGACGGGCACCAGACTCACGAGATCGACGTCGGTACCAGATTCGGCGAGTCGCATGGTCGCCGCGAGGCCAGCCAGACCGCCTCCGATCACGAGAACGCGAGGTTGAGCCATGGGATCAGGTTCCTTCGGATGAAACTGGACCGGCATTCGGCAAGGAGGAATTGGACGTCCCTCGAACGGCCGGAGATCGCCCCTCCTCGATCGGCATCTCCCCCTTCAGCATCCGCTTGACCTCGTCCATGCGGTCCTCGACGCCCCGGGCCTTGGCCACGTCGACCGTCCGCAGTCCGCCAATGGCGCCGAGGCCCGCGGCGGCGAGCACGACTCCGACGGCGATGCTGACCCAGTTGGCCCGTCGCATCGCGGCCGGACTGGTCCACAGCCCCCAGGTGATGCCCAGGGTCCAGAGGCCGTTGGAGAAGTGAAACACTGTCGAGAGCACGCCGATGGCGTAGAGAATCGAGACCAGCAGCGGCCGAATCGCGATCGCCGCCGTGCTCGTCGCATGATGCGGATCAAATCCTCCCTCGCTGCCACGGAGCGGTGCACCCAGCCAGTGCAGTTGGATCAGGTGGCCGATGATGAACGCGAAGGCGATCATGCCAGTTGCCCGCTGAAGCGTGTAACGGACGTTCCCGACGTAGGGATAGGAGCCCACGTTCGGCAATCCGCCGGCGATGATCGCGAAACCCACCGCGGCGTGAAACAGCATCGGCAGAAAAATGAAGGCGATCTCGATGGGCACGAGCAGCGGCCCGAGCGAATGGATCATGTCGACCCGAGACTGAAACGACTCCGGCCCGCCCAGCACCGAGGCGTTGGTGAGCAGGTGCACGACGAGAAACGCCCCCACCGGAATCAGTCCGGAGAGAGAGAACAGTCGGTAGATCAGAAACTGATGCCGGGAAAGGAAGGATCTCGATGGCTCGGGCTGGTTCACTGACGGCCTCGTGGCACGTGAGACTGGCTGGATGGCGGCGGAGCACTGGCGGGACTGCTGCCCGCAAAGGGAGTATAGGTTGGCGTCCAGCACCGGCAACGCCGATCAGACATTTGGCGTCCCAGGCAACCGGATTTATACTCTGGCCTTCAGCACGCCGCATGGAGGGTCGCTGGTGTCCGAGACGACCACATCGTCCGAGCGAAGCCCCGACGGGGCCGCCGGGAGCGGTATCCCTCGAGCCACGCCGGACCTGATCTGCAACGTCGTTCTGGATCATTTCCCGGACGGAGTCGCCCTCGTCGACGTGCCGTCTCCGGATCGCGATCCAGAATCCGTCGACGCAACGGTCGTCTGGGCGAACGATCGCTTCTGTGAATGGTGCTCCCAGGGCAGTGTCTTCGGCTGTGGCTTCTTTCAGGCCCTCGGCCTGCCGGAAATTCTCGGCCCCGAGCCCTCCCCTCTCAGGGCTGCCGCCAGGCTGCGAAAGACCGTCGGCACAACACTGCGAACGGCAACCCACCGCTATCTGAGCGTGCTTGCGAGCCCGGCCGCAGACGGTCCCGAAAATCTTCCAACGTCCGGCTGCCGGGTCATCGTCGCGGTCCGAGATGTCACCGACACGATCCTCGAGCAGCAGAAGCGTGCCGCCATCCACCAGGCCGGCCAGAAGCTGGCCGACCTCTCCCCGGCCGAACTGGCCGACATGACCGTCCAGGAGCGGATCGAACTGCTGAAGAGCAACATCATCCACTATTCGAAGGACCTGCTCCAGTTCGATGTCGTCGAGATCCGGCTCCTCGATCAGCAGACCGGACGACTCGAACCCTTGCTGGCGGAGGGCATGCAGCCCGAGGCCGAGGCCCGCGTCCTCTACGCGCGGCCCGAAAACAATGGCGTCACAGGCTACGTCGCCGCCACGGGACGGAGCTATCGCTGCGACGACACCACCAAAGACCCGCTCTATCTGGAGGGCTGCAAAGGGGCCAAGAGTTCGCTCACCGTGCCGCTCATGCTCCACGATCAGGTGATCGGAACCTTCAACGTCGAGAGCCCGGAGCCAGGCGGATTTTCCGAGACTGACCTGCAGTTTCTCGGGATTTTTTCCCGCGATGTGGCCGCCGCCCTCAACACCCTCGAACTGCTCGTGGCCGAGAAGGCCTCGACGGCCGCCGAGAGCATCGAGGCGATCCATGGCGCGGTCGCCCTGCCCGTCGACGACATCCTCAATGATGCCGTCAACGTGATGGAGCGTTACATCGGACACGATGCAGAGGTCGTCGAACGGCTGCAACGGATTCTGCGAAACGCCCGCGACATCAAGCTCGTGATCCAAAAGGTGGGCGAGAAGATGGCCCCCTGCTCGGCTCATTCCCAGCTCCGTCAGGGGGAGCGTCGGCCGGGACTCGTCGGCCGGAGCATTCTGGTGGTCGATGCCGACGAGCAGGTGCGTGCTGCGGCCCACGCCCTGCTCGAACGGTACGGCTGCACCGTGGAAACCGCCCGCGACGGTGCTGAAGCGACCTCGATGGTGCGGGCAGTCGGCAACGATGCCTACGACGTGATCATCGCCGACATCCGGCTTCCCGACATGAGTGGCTACCAGCTGCTGCTGAAGCTTCAGGAAATCCTCGACCCCGTGCCGCTGGTGCTCATGACCGGGTTCGGCTACGACCCAGGCCACTCGATCGTGAAGGCCAGGCAGGCGGGCATCGAACTCGTGCTCTTCAAGCCGTTCCGGGTCGACCAGCTTCTCGACACCGTCGAACGGGCCGTGTTCGGCCGGCCAAATCCGACCCGCTGCTGAATCTTCCGGAAAAGTTTCCTGGATAGGCAGTTACTGCCCAATTTTCCAGGGCCCGGTTTTTCCCGGATCTGACATGGCCTTGACCTGCAGGTGGCGGCGCACGTACCTCTCCCGCCTGACCGTTCTCCTGCACCGAGGAATTTCAGGCCATGGCCCGCATCCCTGCCCTCCGACTGACGCTCGCGTTGGCCCTCATCTGCCCCACGCTCGCCCACGCCGAGGACCTGCCGGCCCCGGATCGCTCTCCGGAAAACGCCGCGGAAAACCTCTCTGGGCCGCCGTCGGAGATCGCCTCCGAACAGGCCGCGGCCGCCCGCCGGGCACTCGAGGAGGCGGCGACCCGATCTGCAGCCCGTCGGAACGATGCCGCCCCGCCAGCCGCCCCGAGGGCAGCTGCCGCCGAAGCCAAGGCATCGCCTGATTCCGTGCCGCAGGATCTCGTCATTGCCAAGTTGTCGGCCGAGGTGG
This sequence comes from Candidatus Kuenenia stuttgartensis, assembly GCA_945897435.1. Taxonomy (GTDB): domain Bacteria; phylum Planctomycetota; class Planctomycetia; order Pirellulales; family UBA1268; genus RGVT01. The sequence continues at coordinate 32,943 of CAMDFJ010000006.1, forward strand.
CGGCGCGGCAGCTGGAGGCCAAGCGTGTCGCCCAACGTTCGCCGGCCGAGGCAATGGCGATCCTCGACGCCGTCGCCGCCGAGGTGGCCCGCCGGGAGATCCCGACCGAGGCCCGCAGCCAGCTCGAACGCCGCATCGAACGGACCCGCGCCGACATCGAGGAATCGACCGGCAAGCGTCGGGCCGAGATCGTCCTCGACCAGCGGAACGCGGCCATCGAGTCCCAGATCGACCGGGAGCGTGCCAAGCGGGTCGAGGTCGACGAGCGGCTGGCGATGCTCGTCGAGGAATACAACGTCCTGATCGACGAGCGCCGCTTCGCCGAGGCGGAGGCGATCGCCAAGAAGGCCGCACAGCTCTCGCCCGACAACGCCGTCGTCCGCCAGCTCCTCTCCCAGAGCCGGATCATCCGCCGGCTCGACACCCAGAAGTCGATCGATGGCGACAAGCAGACCGGCTTCCTCGACGTCGCCGAGGACTCGGAGAAGTCGAGCCGGCCGTTCGTCGGCCCGATCGAGTTCCCCGAGACGAAGGACTGGGAGGATCTGACCAAGAACCGCTCCCGGCTCGAGGCGGAGAGCCGTTCCCGGGGCACGGCCGCCGAGATCGCGATCAAGCAGAAGCTCGCGACACAGGTCAGCGCCGCCTTTCGTAACGAGCCCCTCGCCGCAGTCCTCGACGCCCTCGCCAAGCAGGCCGACGTGCCGATCCACCTCGACATGGTCGGCCTCGAGAGCGAGGCGATTCGCACAGACACCCCCGTCACGATCTCGCTCGACCAGCCGATCTCGCTGAAGAGCGCCCTCAAACTGCTTCTCGAGCCGCTCCACCTCGACTACACGATCAAGGACGAGGTCCTGAAGATCACGAGCCCGAAACTCGCCAAGGGGGAGGTCTACAGCGTCTCCTACCAGGTCGCGGACCTCGTCGTTCCGATCCCCAACTTCTCCTCCGACGGCCTCGGCATCACCGGGGCGTTGCGGGACGGCTATGCCCGCCTCTCACCGCGAAACACACTCTCCGTCGAGACGGGCCCGCCACCGGCCGGGATCAAGGCCGCCGCCGCGGCGCCGGCCGCGGTCGACGCCGCCTCGCTGGCCCAGTTTCAAACCGGAGGGAACGGCCCCCCGGCGACCGGCTCGAATCCCTCGATCCCCTTCGGTCCACCCACGGTCGGCGGCAGTCAGGCCGACTTCCAGTCGCTCATCGACCTGATCCAAAACACCGTCGCCCCGCAGACCTGGAACACGGTCGGCGGCCCGGGTGCGATCCAGCCCTTCATGACGAACCTCAGTCTCGTGGTCAGCCAGACGCAGGAGGTGCATGAACAGATCGCCGACCTGCTCGAACAGCTGCGCCGGCTGCAGGATCTGCAGGTCACGATCGAGGTTCGCTTCATCTCGCTCAACGATACCTTCTTCGAACGGATCGGCGTCGACTTCGACTTCAACATCCAGTCGAACGTCAACGAGCCGCTCAACATGACCGCCGTGCCGACCCAATCCAACGGCTCGACCTATCCCGCACTGCTCGGCATCAATGCCCAGCCAGGCGGTCCGTCGCAGACGATCGGCCTCGACAACTCTGGCAACCCTGGAGTTGCCCTCTCGCCATTCGCTAATCCATTTGCGAATCCCAACACCCCAGGCCTGGCTGCCCAGCGAAACAACTTCTCGATCCCGTTCCGGCAGAACAGCTTCGGCAGTGCGACCGTGCCCTCGCTCCCGGGCCTGCCCGATCCGACGACCTCGGCCGCCAACTTCGGCTTTGCGATCCTCTCCGACATCGAGGCCTACTTCCTGATCCAGGCGGCCCAGGGCAACACCCGTTCGAACGTCATGCAGGCCCCGAAGGTGACGCTGTTCAACGGCCAGAACGCCTTCGTGTCGGACACCCGGCAGCGGCCCTTCGTGACCAGCGTCGTGCCGGTCGTGGGCGACTTCGCGGCCGCCCAGCAGCCGGTGATCACGGTCCTTTCCGAGGGCACCGCGGTGAACGTCCAGGCGGTGGTCTCGAGCGACAGGCGGTTCGTCCGGCTCACGCTCGTGCCCTTCTTCTCGACGATCGGCAAGGTGGAGCAGTTCCAGTTCGAGGGCTCGCGGTCGACCAAGTCGAAGAGCAGCGACGAGAAGTCGGGGCTCGAGGGGGATGCCAACGGCCTGATCGACCTCAATGCCGGATTGGGCACGGGTGCCTCGAGTTCGCGTGAGGAGGAGGTCAGGTCGAGCGGCACCACGATCCAGCTGCCGGAGTTTCTCTTCACCACCGTGACGACCACCGTGAGCGTGCCCGACGGCGGCACGGTGCTGCTCGGCGGCATCAAGCGGCTCCGCGAGGGCCGCAATGAGTTCGGCGTCCCGATCCTCTCGAAGATTCCCTACATCAACCGCCTCTTCAAGAACGTCGGCCTCGGCCGCACGACCGACAGCCTGATGCTGATGGTCACCCCCCGGATCATCATCCAGGAGGAGGAAGAGGACAAACTGCTGGGACAGAACCAGCCCTGACCGTCGAGCCGCTGATCGGACAGGCCACACGATGCAACTCTGGCTCATCTGCGGTGCAGTGCTCGGCTGGATCGGCGTCGCCGCCGGCTCGTTCGGAGCCCACGGACTGAAAGGCCTCCTCGAGGCCAATGGCCAGGCCGCCAACTGGGAAACGGCCGTCCGCTATTGCCTGTTCCACGCCATCGCGCTGCTCATCGTCGGCCTTTTGGCCGCCCTGCCTCAGGCACAGCCAGCACGTGCCCTGCTTGGCATCGCCGGCTGGACCTTCCTGTTTGGAACGCTGATCTTCAGCGGCTTCCTCGCGGCCCTGGCCCTCTCAGGGGTCAAGATACTCGGCGCGATCGTGCCGATCGGAGGCGTTCTGCTCCTCGTCGGCTGGACCTGCCTGGCGGTCGCTGGCTGGAAGTGCCGCTAAAACGTGTCGTCTGCAGCCGGGGCAGGCTTCTCGGCGGTGGGCGGGTCGGCGAATGGATCATCCGACTCGGCGGGTGGACTGGCAGGACGCGAGGCGGGTTCGGCCGGTTCCTCTTCCATCAGCTCCTCGCCGGCGGCCCGAGGCTTGGGTGCCGGCGGTTGCAGCGATTCGGCGGCCGGTGTCTGGATAGCCGGTGCCGGACGACGGCGGCGAAGCACCTCTTCCTCACGATCTTCGAGACCAGAGTAGCGTTGCCGATTCGCTTCGCGGCTCTGCTGCACGGCGGCGACGCGGGCCCGCGACCGATACCGTTCCAGCTTGAGCCGATCGGCGCCCTGCACCCGCTCCAACGCCCGAGAAACCGTATGGGCACCGCCACGTTCGGCCTCGAGATTGGCCCCCTGCTCGAAATCGGCCTGGGCCTCGTCTTCGCGGCCGAGTTTGAGGGCGGCGAGTCCACGGAAGTAATAGGCGCGGGGATCGCGGGTGCCGGCCTCGATGGCACTGCCCAGTTCTTCGAGGCTGCGTTGGTAGTCTCCGCCGTTGAAGGCGTGGACTCCATTGCCGTAGGCGGTGGTCAGCGGCGCGGGGTCGGCCCCAATCGCCATGGACGGGATGATCAGGCCGGTCACAAGGGCCGAAAGCAGCAGTCCGCATCTCGTTGAGGCAGGCATGGTCATCCTCTCAGCCCGTGACGGGCACCCGACGACGGTCGGGTCGCCCTGATGGCTCGATTCTCGAATGGAATTCGGCTTTTTTCCAATTGCGGCCACGGATTTTCGGTGCAGGCCGAACAGATCGCCCGGTCGCCCCTGTCAGCCGGGCCGCAGCGTCTTCCCATCCCCCGCTGCCCCACGGGCCGCGGCGTGCTGACGAAACGTCTGCTCGTCGAGCAGCACGGCTGCCCGGACAAGCTGCATCATCATCGGTTCATGGGGCCACCCGACGGCGGCAAGCAGCCGGTCAAATTCCTCCGGGGGACAGCTACCCTTCAGATCGACCAACAGCACCCGTCCATCCCGCTCGAAGGCGTTGCCGTCCACCTGCCAGGTGGAGTCGGAACGGGGACTGACCCAGACAAACGATCCGTCCGGCTCGACGAACATCCGCTCGAGCGCCGCGAGGCGAGACATGGCGTCGTCAAACTGGACGGCCATCGGCACGACAAGCTGATCCCGTGGCACATCGAGCGTGGGCCAGCGGCCTCGATCGTCGCCATACACGGGTCCAGGCGTGCCGTCTCCCCGCCGCAGGAGCGTGATGTCGAAGGCGTAGATCGGTGCCGCGGGCTGTTCGTCGTTCGAGGCTGAGGCTGGCCGGGGATTCATCTGCCACCTTGGATCGGCCATCGGGTGTCAGGCGGCGTCGACGGTCGGCACGCCTGCCGGTGGCGCAGCGGGAGGTTCGTCCTCATCAGACCAGCAGGACAGGATCTGCAGTCCGCCGTATTCGTCGTCGTTGAACAGACATGCATGCCGGATCCAGATCTCAGGGTCAGCGAGCGGTGCCACCTCGATCGCCCGCGGCCGGTCTCGACCGGCTGTGATCGAGGATCTTCGCAGCGGGTCGATTCCGAGGCAAACGATCCGCTGCGGTCCATCCGCGGATCGAGGGGGCGCCGAGGGATGACCGTAGACCAGTCTCGCTTCTCCGGCCCCCGGCTCGAGCATCGGATCGCGCGGTTCACAGATCTCCACGGCGTCGGGGCGTGAATCCCTGCCGACATCGGCCATCAGGTTCGCCACCCGGTCCACCAGATCGAATTCCGATTCCAGCAGCGGCGGGTCGCGTCGGGCCAGACGGTGCCACCCCTCCACTGCCCGCTGCCAGATCTCCAGCGTCCTGCGTTCCAGCCATCCCTTCGATGATCCTGCCTGGCCTCTGCCCGCAAGCCAGGCTGCGAGCAGGGCGGGCAGGGCAAGAGGACGCACTGCGGCGAGTGTTCGAACCAGCCGCGGCGCCGTTTCACGGGTGGCGGCATGATCGCCCAGCAGCCCAGCGAACGGGACGAGGAGATCGACCGACAGGCTCTCGGCCAGGGTCGGGGGACGATCTGCTCCGATCCCGATCCGGGGAGAATTGTCTCCGGGATCGGTGCCGGAAGCGTCGCATGCCGGATCCCATCCGCTGCCATGCTGGACGACGACGCCGCCGCCGGCCCAGACCTGGCCGATGGCGAGGCCGAACCGGCCTGCCAGACGGCGGCAGAAATCTTCCTCGAGCCAGGGATCGCGATCCCCTGTCAGCAGCGTGACATGGACGGGGATTCGCATCGCATTGCCCATCGCCGGACGCCCGCGGGAATCGGCTGAAGGCACCTCGACTCCGCGACGAATGAGTCTGGCCAGCCGGCTGAGCAGTGGCCGGCCGGAGAGGATGGTCCGTTCCGTCACCTCGACCCTGGAAAGGGCGCTGGCTGCCGACCGCCGCCAGGGCCGCTGGGTTCCGAGCCAGGCCGAACTCAGGAGCCAGTCGAACGTGTCGCCGGCGAGCACGATGTCGAATCGCGAGATCGGTCGATAGCGGCCATCACGCCGAAACCCTGCCCGCACCGCAGCCCCGCATGCGGCCGAAAGGAAGCCGTCGATCGGGCGTCGCCGCGGACGTTCGGCAAGCGTGCCATCGCTGAAGCCCCAATTCGAAACGACGACGAGCACGCCCGCGGCCCCCCTGGCAAGCCGTTCTCCTCCAGTCCGCCCCCTGCGGTTGATCGACCGGCACCCGCCGTCTCCTCGACTCGACGGCCTGGAACCGCCCCCCGATCACCGGGGCCGCGGAACCTGTGCCGGTCGGGCCGGGTATCGGGCCCTTCCGGGGGCCTCAGGGATCGCCGAACGAGGTCGTGCAGACGGAGTCGAGCGAGCCGTCGAGTTCGGCACCGGTGAGGATGGCCGTGGCCTTGGCCGCCCCCGGGACTGACATCCGATAGGCCAGCTCAAAGGTTGCCTGCCCACCCGGCGGCAGGCTCGAGATCGAGTCGAAGGCGATGGTCGACCCGTCGATTCGCACCCTCGAAGGCGTCGGGTCGCCCACGAGCCGTGACTGATCGGGCAGCACGACGACGAGATCGAGCCGTCCCGAGGGAGACGAGCCGTTGTTGGAAACGATGCAGACGAGGTTGGTGGCGCCTCCGACCTGCACCGGATCATCGAGGTCGGCGAGGGCGACCCGCAGCCCGGCCTCCCGAGGCGTCCGCGGCCGCGTCGCGGTCGAACGAACCATCACGCAGGATTCGTCAGCCACCATCACCCCGCCAACAAGGCCGCTCAGAACGCTCCGCACGCAGGACCGCGAGGCGGGCGAGTCGCGGAAACTCGTCATCGGAGCCTGGGCGCGGAGGTTGATCTGACGCCGCAACTGGCCGCCCGGTTCGATCGCTGGCAGATCCCAGGAAACGCTCGATGAACCGAGCTTGTATCCGTCCGACGCCTCCAGCGGTGCGAAGGCCCCGTCCCAGGAAAATTCAAGCTTTGTCGGTGGCGCCGGGGCCGTCCCGGTGTTTCGGACGGTGGCCGAATATTCTGCCACGGCGCCCGACATCAGTTCGCCGGGACCGTTGAGATCGAGTTCGAGCGACGGGGCAGCGACCGGCGAGGTCGAAGCCGATGCCAACGGCTGAAGCACCGGTGGCGTCGCCGGGACCGGCTGCGTCTGCACGACGGGAGCGGGTGGCTGCACTGGCGCCGGGGGAACGACGGGTGAAGGAATCACAGGTGCAGGCATCACCGGCGCAGGCATGACAGGTGCCGGCATCACAGGTGGCGGTATGTACTGCGGCGTGCTGACAACTGGCGGCGGTGACGCAACGACCGGCGGCGCTGCAACCACTGCCGGCGGCGAGAACGAGGGCTGGGCGAGGGTTGCTGCCGAGACCTGCACGCACTCGGTCGCCCCGCCCATGAAGGTGTGCGCCTGATCGAGGATTTCGACACGATGGCACTGCCTGCCGGGCTCGTCGAGCGAGAAGTCGAGCGTCAGCCGACGGGATGTGCCGGCAGCCAGATCGATGGTGCCCCGCTGCTCGATCGGGCTGGCGGAGGCGGGGTGATGGAAGCCCTTGTCGAAGTAATCAACGACCCTGAGGCCGGTGAGCGGACGGCCGGAACGATTGACCAACTCCACCTCAAACGCCACCTTGTCGCCGACCCGTGCCGCGAGCGGGCCGGTAATGTTGACGAGCACCGGATCCTCGGCAAACACGGGAACCGCCCCGAGGGCGAACAGGCACGCAAGCCAGGCCAAGGCGTCTGGCCGGAGTGACGCTCTGTGCAGTCGCGATCGTGTCTTCGAGCCCATGCGGATTCCTCCCTGGAGCGGCCTCAATCGGCGGGAAGCCTACCACGCGACCGACCGCCGCTGCCACGTCCCACGGCCGCAGGGGTTGGGAGCGAGCCAGCCGGCGGAGCCAGCCTAGGAAAACCGGACACGATGTCCGGGCTTTTCGTGAAGCACCCACGACAGGCTGAAGCCTGTCCCACTTCCGACAAGGGTTAGGCCAGGATGGCCGGGTCAGCACCAGCAACCGGAAGTTGCCAAGGAAAACCGGACACGATGTCCGGGTTTTCCGTGAAGCCAGCTCACTCGCTGGCCCGATGGCGGACGATGTCCCCCTCCACCATGTAGATCACGTCCTCGGCCACGTTCGTCGCCATATCGGCAATCCGCTCGATGTGCTTCGAGACCGAGTTCACCCGCAGCAGGTTCTCGACGTTCTCAGGGTTTTGCTGGATGCCGCGAAGCACCTTGCGACGGATCTGCTGGCGACACTCGTCGACCGCGTCATCCTCCTCCCGCACCTGACGGGCAAGGGCGGGATCGGCGTTGACGACGGCATCGAGGCACTGCTTCACCATCTCCTGGGCCTGCATCGCCATCGAGCGGATCTCCGGCGGCATGTCACGGGGATCCTGATTGGCGAGTTGGCCCACCCGCTTGGCGATGTTCTTGGCGAGGTCTCCCATCCGCTCGAGATCGTTGTTGATCTTCAGCACGGCCACCACGAACCGCAGATCGGCCGCCACGGGCTGGTAGAGGGCGAGGATCTTGAGGCATTCCTCCTCCACCTCGACCTCCATCCTGTCGATCTCCTCGTCGTTCGCGGTGACCCGCTGGGCGAGGTGGACGTCGCGATTGATGAGCGCTGTGATCGACTTTGAAATCGCCTCCTCGACGAGCGTGCCGACGCGGAGGATCTTCTCCTTGAGCTGGTCGACCTGTCGTTCAATGTGGCGGGGCATGCGTGATCGGTTTTCGGTAAAGCCTCGGCAGCGGTCGTTCGGAACTAGCCGAACCGGCCGGTGACGTAGGCCTCGGTTTCCCGGAGAATGGGCTTGGTGAAGATCTCTGTCGTCGGCCCGTACTCGATCAGCCGGCCGAGGTACATGAAGGCGGTGAAATCGCTCGTCCTGCTCGCCTGCTGCATGTTGTGGGTCACGATCAGCACGGAGTAGCGGCCCCGCAGTTCCTGGATCAGATCCTCGACCTTCCCTGTGGCAATCGGATCGAGCGCCGAGCAGGGTTCGTCGAGCAGCAGCACCTCGGGCTCCGCCGCAATGGCCCGGGCGATGCAGAGCCGCTGCTGCTGACCGCCCGAGAGGCCAAGGGCGCTGTCGTGGAGACGGTCCTTGACCTCGTCCCAGAGTGCCGCCCCCCGCAGGCTCAGTTCGCAGACCTCGTCGAGCACGCCGCGGCTGTGCTCCCCGTCGATCCGCAGGGAATAGACGACGTTCTCGTAGATACTCATCGGAAATGGGTTCGGCTTCTGAAAAACCATGCCCATCCGCTTCCGCAGTTCGATCACATCCATTCGCGGGTCGTAGATCGAGTCGCCATTGAGACGCATGTCGCCGGTGACGCGAACGCTCTGCACGAGGTCATTGAGTCGATTCACGCTTCGCAGAAGCGTCGACTTGCCGCATCCGCTCGGCCCGACCAGGGCCGTGACCTTGTTGAGAGGAATCGCCATCGTCACCGAGTGAATCGCCTGCTTTCCGCCGTACCAGAGATTGAACCGGTCGATCTCGAGCACGGGGTTTTCGAGCAGCACCTGCTCGTGGACCTCCGAGGGCACGTCCCGCCCGGCGGCCACGGAGGCAAGACGGTCGGTGATCGGGGATTCGGCGCCGCTGCCGGTTTGACCCGCTGCCTGCGTTCGCTGGAGATCCATCGGAGACTGCATGGTGGGAGTGATGAAGATCTGGGGTTGGACGGTCATGATACCGGGTCTTTCACCGGCGCGACTCAAAACTGCTGCGAGAGGTGGCGGCGTTTCAGCCGTGATCGGATCCAGATCGCGGTCAGGTTCAGCAGCGCGATGATCGTGACCAGGAGGAAGGTGATCGTAAACACGACTGGCTTTGCAGCCTGGCTGTTGGGGCTTTGGAAGCCGACGTCGTAGATCAGATAGGCGAGGTGCATGAACTCGCGTTCCGGATGGATGAACGGAAACGTGCCATCGATCGGCAGATCGAGGGCCAGTTTCTTTACCCCGACGAGCATCAGCGGCGCCACCTCCCCTGCCCCGCGGGCCATGGCGAGGATCAGCCCGGTCATGATGCCCGGAAGCGCCCGCGGCAGCACGATCCGCCGAATCGTCTGCCACTTCCCCGCCCCGCAGGCGTAGGAACCCTCCCGCATCGAGTTTGGCACCGCCGAGAGCGCCTCCTCGGTGGCCACGATCACGACCGGCAGCGTCAGCAGCGCCAGCGTCAGCGAGGCCCAAAGCAGACCGCCGGTGCCGAACGTCGGCTGATTGTCGGCGACCAGACTCGGCTGGAAGAAGATGTCGTCGATGCCGCTGCCGAGCACGTAGCAGAAGAAGCCCAGCCCAAATGCCCCGTAGACGATGCTCGGTACGCCGGCGAGATTGTTGATCGCGATCCGAATCGCGGTGGTCACGGGGCCCGGCGTCGCATACTCCCGCAGATAGAGCGCCGCGAGCATTCCGAACGGCGCCACCAGCAGCGCCATGATCAGGGTCATCGCCACGGTGCCCCAGATCGCCGGAAACACTCCGCCGGCGCTGTTGGCCTCCCTGGGATCGTCGCTGAGAAACTCCCACCAACGGGAGAAGTACACCCCCGCCTTGCCCAAGAATGACAGCCGGTTCGGCTGCCATGCCCGCACGATGCCATCGAGCCTGACCGGGATCTTCGTGCCGTCGGCGGCGAGAAACTCGACCGCCCAGCCCTCGTTCTGGCCCCGCAGACTGGCAGTCTCCTTGTCGAGCCGGGCCGACTGTTCGCCGGTCCGCTGGGCAACCCTCTTTTCAGCCTCCAGCGCCCGGGCGTAACCGGCGCTCTGCCGGCCGCCGTCGAGATCCGCCTGGACAACAGCCAGACGGGCCGCCCGCAGATCCCTTTGCAACACGCCGCGGTCATGGCGATCGATCCTCAGCGCCCGACGCCATCGGGCCATCGCGGGCGGATGCAGCCGCTCGAACTCCCGCCAGGTCTTCTCCGGCCCCTCCGCGATCACCTCGTCACCGTGCAGGAGCCGGGAGGGTGTTCCGTGCAGCCTGCCCGATTCCATCCGCTCCACGGCGGTGGCCCAACGCGGAAGACTGACCGCGGCGATGCTCCGGTCCTCGAACCACTCGTAGTGGTTTCCGCTGATCTCGAAGTTCTCCGTCCGCACCAGGCGGCGACGAGCGGTCGCCGCCCCGCCCGCAGACACCGGCATCTCCTCGTTGGCGGTCACCTCGCCGAGCACCCGCCGCCCATCGGAGAGTTCCAGAAGTTCGAGTGGCGCCGGCCAAAACGTGCTCGCACCGCGGATCGCGATAAACGCCAGCAGGCCTGTGATCATCGCGATCGCCAGCGCGAGTCCTCCGCCAGTCAGCCAGATCCACGGCTCGCCGTGTGCGGCGAGGCTCGTGTGTGCCGAGCCCAGACGTCGCGGACGGCGGGTTTCAGAGCTCATAGGACCTTCTCCGGAACCGCTGTCGCACGATCTCCGCTGCCGTGTTGACCACGAAGGTGATTGCAAAAAGGACGAGCGCGGCCAGGAACAAAACCCTGTAATGGGCGGTACCGCGGGCCGCTTCGGGCAGTTCGGTGGCGATGGCGGCCGACAGCGTCTGGAATCCATTGAACAGGTTCCAGCCAATCAGCGGCGTGTTGCCGGCGGCCATCAGCACGATCATCGTCTCGCCGACCGCCCTGCCGAGACCGATCATCACGGCCGAGAACAGGCCGCTCGTGGCCGCGGGAATGATTACCCGAGTCGCCGTCTGCCAGGGTGTGGCTCCCGCACCCAGCGAGGCGCTCCGCAGATGTTCCGGCACGCTCGAGAGCGCGTCGTCGGCGATCGTGAAGATCAGCGGAATGATCGCGAAACTCATGCCGATCGCGACGATCATCGCATTTCGCTGGACGTAGGTGTCGAAGATGCCACCGCGGGTGTCGAACCGCAGGGCGTCGAGAAAGACGGCTGCCGCGACGGCGAACACGACGGTCAGTCCGAGCCCGGCTGCGAACGTTGCCAGCGATGTGAGCCCGGCCCGGCGCCGGCTCCAGCCGACGCTTGCCTGCCGCAGCCAGGGATTGACGAGCCTGCCGCAGAGCACGGCCGCGGCGATCGCCGAAAGGGGGAGCATGGCCAGCATCCAGCCGCCCAGTCCGCTGCCCTCGCGGCCGTCGAGCCAGCCGCGAAAGTCTCCCTGAAAAAGCAGCCGCTCCATCAGCGGCCCGACGCTCCTCGCAAGCATCGCGCCGAGCGGCAGGGCAACCAGAGAGATCACGAAAAACCGTGCCGCTGCCAGCGCGTTTCGCCACTCGGTCGGCAGCAACTGCCAGAGGTGGGCACCCGTCAGCAGCGTGAGCGGCACTGTGAAGCAACCGGCGATCACGGTCATCACCCTGGATTCGACAAATGGCGCGAGGATCAGTCCGGCGATGAATCCGAGCACAACGCTCGGCAGGCTGGCCATCATCTCGATCGTCGGCTTCACCCGGGCCCGCCAGCGCGGATGCATGAACTGGCTCGAATAGATCGCCGCCAGAAGGGCGATCGGGGTGGCGAAGAGCATCGAAAAGCAGGTCGCCTTGAGCGTGCCAAAGACCAGCGGTACGAGCCCAAATTTGGATTCGAACGACTCATGGCCGGTCGTCTCCCAGGCATGCACCGGCCGTGGGTAGTTCTCGTACCAGAGCCTGCCGAAAAGCGAATCGAGCGAGACCTCCGGGTAGCCGGCATCGAACGGCCAGGCAGCCACCCGCCGGGGGTCGGCGGCGAGAATACGGTTCTCACGGGGCGTGATCAGGATCATGTCGGCCGACGGCCCGGACGCCCCGGCGGCGTTCGAGAGTTCGAGAACTGTCGTCCCGCCGGTCGCCTGGAGGAGCCGGATGCCACCCCCGGCATCGGCCACGGCGAACAGTCTCGACCGCGGCGAGGCTGCGATCGCGGTGACTGCGCCGGCGTCACCAGGACGCTTCGGAGGAAACGTCTTCGCGGCGACCATTCGCAGCCCGTCGGACGCCGTGGCATCGGCGGCCCGGGTCGCGAAGAAGACGCGAACGGTGCCCTTCGTGTCGGCGACGGCCAGCGACTTGCCGCCAAACAGCCGCGTGACGGCCGCGACATCTGGCTCGCCGGGGGCCACATCGAACTCCTCCATCAGCACCGGGTTCTCGATCGTCCGAATCTCGTAGCGACGGGAAAGGCCGTCGGCGTCGATCACGAACACCTGGTCGCCGAGATCGGAGACCCGGACGAATCGCGGCCGCCGGCTGCCGCCGGCATCCGTGGCCTGTCCCGCTCCAGCCCGCCGGGATTCGGGCTCGATCGTCGCGCCTGAAGACGTGGAGACGACCTCGTCGGTGAGGAGGTTGCGGCGGGAACTGATAGCCTCGACGCGAACCCTGCCACGCTGGTCGAGGGCTGCTGCCAGTGGGCCGTCGGAGAGCTGAGTCACATCGACGTCGAGCACCGGGGAATCGAGCACCCGCTCGGGTTCGGCCGCAAGATCGGCGACGAATCGAAGTCTGGCATGGCGGTCGTTCGCCCCGCGGACGACCACTGCATCGCCATCCATCGCGGCCTCGCCAGGACCGAGCTTTCGAAGAACGGCGTCAAGGTCGGCAGCCGCCACGAACTCCGAATCGATCCCGATCCGCCCGCTTCGAAACGAGCCGTTCTCGAACCCGACAACGGCCTGCATCGTGCCCGGCTGAACCCTGATCGCCGAGGCCCCGGCCAGACCGGTCTCTGAGGCCGTCTTCCCGGCGAGTCGGCCGCCGTCGGCCGTCTTGAACAGGGTCACGCCGGAACCGTCGAGCAGCCAGCCGACCGCCCCCGATTCATCGCTGCCGATCGCGGCGAGCCGGGCCGGATCGTGGGGAACGTCTGCCCAATGGCCCGATCCCACCCGGGCCGACCCGAAGAGCGGCATCGCCACGGCCACGAGAAACACGCCGACCATCAGAACGGCCGCGATCGTGCCGATGCCGCCCATCGTGATCAGGAATCGGGCGAACGCGTCGCTGGCCTTGACCCAGGGGTGGGCCTTGCGACGCCGTGGTCGGCCGGTGAATGTCGGCTTGGGTTGCATGCCCGTGGGCAAACCTCGGCTCCGAGCCGCCTCTCAGGGAGTGACGGCGCCCACGCTCTCGAGCGCCCGCCTGGCAATCGGCGGCGTGACCGGCAGGTAGCCGTCCTTCTTCACGTCCGCCTGTCCATTGGCACTCAGAATATAGCGAATGAATTCCCGACGCAGTGGATCGAGTTCCGTGCCCGGTTTGTAGTTGACGCTCATGTAGAGAAACCGGGAGAGCGGATACTCGCCGCTGTAGGCGAACTTCGCGTCGGGGGGAATCGCGGCGGCGCCGGCCTTGGGCGCGAGGGGCACGGCGCGAACGTCGGCGGTCTTGTAGCCGATGCCGCTGTACCCGATCGCGTAACGATCGCTGGCCACGGCCTGCACGACGGTGGCACTGCCAGGCTGCTCCTTCACGGTCGGCTTGAAGTCGCCCTTGAAGAGCGCGTGCTCCTTGAAATAGCCATAGGTTCCGCTCGTCGCGTTACGGCCGTAGAGGCTGATCGGCTTGTCCTTCCATTCCCCATCGAGGCCGAGATCGCCCCAGGTACGGATCTCGTTCTTGGCCCCACCGGTGCGGTTTTTCGAGAAGATCGCATCGATTTCCTGCAGCGAGAAGGCGTTGATCGGGTTGTCCTTGTGGACATAGACGGCCAGCATGTCGATCGCAGCCGGGATCACGGTCGGGGCGTAGCCGTGCTTCTCCTTGAAGAGATCGACTTCCGCCGGCTTCCAGTCGCGGCTCATCGGGCCGAACGTGCTCGTGCCCTCGGTCAACGCCGGCGGCCCCGAAGCCGAGCCCTTGCCCTCGATCCCCTCCTGCACGCTGGGATAGAACTTCTTGAATCCCTCAGCCCAGTGGGCGACGAGATTGTTCATCGTGTCGGAGCCGACGCACTTGAGGGTGCCTGAGACCTCTCCAGCAACTTTTTCGTAGGGGCCGATCTCCGCGGCCGGTTTGGCTGCCGGCGTGGCGACCGCCTGGGCATCGGCCTGCGACATCGCGGCCAGCGAGAGCACGAGGGCCAGGGTGACAGTCTGAAAGATGCCGTCCCGCATTGATCAATCTCCTTGAGTCGATGAAAAGGATTGAGTCATTGAAAATGATTGTCTGAACAGTGAGCGAAGGCTGGTCGGAGTCTGTTCTGTCGGCATGCCATGATTTGGCCAGCATGCTGCCAGAGCACCATTGAAGCGCAGCGACAGCGGCCATTCAACGCGGGAGTCTGGCGAACGAGTATGAGGCTTTCGTGAGCGGAGGCAGATGGTCCTGAAAATTCCGCCTTGGGGGCTCGAAACAGTTCCTCAGCGATCGGCCCGCCGCGGCGCGAAACCGCGCCGGAGCGTGTTCTCCGTGACGGTTCGCGGAATCACGAACTGCTGCAGGTAGTCGGGGCCGCCCGCCTTGCTGCCGATGCCCGACATCCGGTAGCCGCCGAATGGCTGCCGGTGGACGAGCGCCCCCGTGATGCCCCGGTTGAGATAGACGTTTCCCGCCTCGAGGGCGGCCCGTGCCCGCTCGAGTCTTGCCGGGCTCCGGGAAAACACGCCCGCCGTGAGGGCGTAGTCGGTGCCGTTGGCCAGGGCGATTGCGGCCTCGAAATCCCCGACCCTGAACACCGCCAGCACGGGTCCGAAGATCTCTTCCTGACCGAGCGGCCCGGCCGGGTCGAGATCGGCAAACACATGCGGCCCGACAAACCAGCCCCGGTCGGCGAGCGGGCCGGCCGAAACCGCGGCGACGAGGCGGCCCGACCGCCGACCGATCTCGATGAAGCCCTCGACCCGGTCCCGGGCCTCTTTGTCGACCAGCGGACCGATCCTGGAACCGGGCTCGGCCGACGGCCCGATTCGCAGACTGCCGACAGCAGCCGCCAACCGCTCCAGGAATGTGTCGTACACGGCATCGAGCACGATCACCCTGGAAGAGGCGGAGCACTTCTGACCCTGGAAGCCGAAGCTGCTCTGGACCACGGCCAGCACCGCCTCGTCGAGATCGGCATCGTCATCGACGATGATCGCGTTCTTGCCCCCCAGTTCGGCGATCACCCTCCTGATCAGTCTCCCTCCCCTGCGGGTCGATTCGGCGGCCAGGGCGTTGATCGAGAGGCCGACGGCCCGCGACCCGGTGAAGGCCACGATCGCCGTCGCCGGATGGGTCACGAGCGGCGGGCCGACGACCTCGCCCCGACCGGGCAGGAAAACGAGGGCCGCGGCCGGCACGCCCGCCTCAACGAGGATCTCGTGGAGCATCAGGGCGATCAGCGAAGACTGCTCGGCCGGCTTCATCACGACCGCATTGCCCGTCACCAGCGCCGCCGTGGTCATTCCGGCCAGGATCGCCAGCGGGAAGTTCCAGGGTGCGATCACGACCGCCACGCCCCGCGGCAGACAGGTCGTCTCGTTTTCCTCTCCAGGCACGTCCACCCAGCGTGGCTGCCCGATGGTCAGGGCCCGATCGGCATAGTACTCGCAGAAGTCGATCGCCTCAGCCACATCGGCATCGGCCTCTCGCCAGGTCTTGCCGACCTCGAAAATCTCGATGGCGGCGAGTTCGAACCGCCGGCGACGGATGATCGCTGCGGCACGGCGGAGGATTCCTGCCCGGGCCTCGAAGCCCCGCCCCTGCCAGGCGGGGAGGGCCGAGGCGGCCAGATCGATCGAACGGACGGCGTCCTCCGCAGATGCGGCAGAGACCCGGGCGACCAGCCGAGTCTGGTCGGAGGGATCGAACCTCTCCATCTGTTCGGCCGCTTCGAGGCGGACGCCGTCGATGACCAGGGGAACCGAACCGCCGAGCCTCGCCCCAACCCGATCGATGGCGGCCTGCATCGCCTCCCTCGAGGAGGCCAGCGCGAAGTCGGTCAACGGCTCGTTTTGAAAGCCGCCCTCCCGGGCTGCCGGCTCCGGCTGATCGCCGAGCCTGGCCCGGGGCGGAGCCAGCAGCGTCGCGACGGGGACGTGCTTGACGAAACCCGCCCGCAGGAACGAATCGTTGGAGGAGTTCTCGAGCAGGCGGCGAACGAGATAGGCCATCCCGGGAACGAGTTCGCCATAGGGCATGTAGATTCGCATCCTCCATCCGGCCGCGGTGACCGCGTTCTTCTCCGGATCGCCCATGCCGTAGAGCATCTGCACCTCGACCGCCCGACGATCGATGCCGAGGTGCTCCGCGACCGCCATGCCGTGGGCGATCGAACGGATGTTGTGGCTCCCGAGCGCGGGCCGCAGCAGGTGGGAGTGTTCCAGGAGGTAGGTGGTCGTCGCCTCGTAGCAGGCGTCGGTCTGCCACTTCTTCTGCCAGACGGGCACCGGCCAGCCCGCCCCGCGTGCCTGGATGGTCTCGAAGTCCCAGTAGGCGCCCTTCACGAGCCGCACCCAGACCGGCGTGCCCCGCTCCCTGGCCCAGGCGGCGAGCTGCTCGAGGTCCCGGGGCGAATCCCGCAGATAGGCCTGCACCACCACGCCGCAATCGGGCCAATCGCGAAACTCGTCTTCAGAGGCAATCTGCCGGAAGATTGCCAGCGTCAGGTCCTTCGTGGCGTGGCTCTCCATGTCGATGTGGAGCTGGGCACCGCGGCTTCGGGCCAGCCTCCAGAGCGGCCGCAGCCGGGCGAGCACCCGCGCGCCGCTTCCCTCCGGGTCGATGGCGTCAAACTGGCTGTCGAGCGCCGAGAGCTTCAGTGACAGGTTGACCCGGGGCATGGGACCGTCCGGACCGTCGTCGACGAGCTGATCATGGGCCCAGTTGGCGGCGAGCGGGGGCAGTTCCTCGAGCAGCCGGGTGTAGGCTGCCGCATAGGCCTCGGCGTCGGCCTCGCTGGTCACCGCCTCGCCGAGCAGGTCGAGCGTGAATCCGCGGTGCTTCCGCCGCTCTGCCAGGGCCGCCTCCGCCGCCTCGGCAGGCGTGGTGCCGGCGATGAAGCGGCGGGCCTGGGCCAGCGTCGCCGCCCGCACCGCCCGGACGGCAAGCGGTGCCAGAATGCCGCTCCTGGCGGCCTGCAATGCGAGCCGCAGAGGATGGGGCAGTCGGCCGATGGTCTGGTCGTCGAGGTATTCCCGCACGTGGCGATCGAGCGCCGCCGGATCATCGAGCATCGGCATGCAGTCGACGAGCCTGAAGAGACGGACCTTCAGGTCCTCGTCGTGGGTCGCCCACTCGCCGGCCTGCTGGACCCACCAGTCGGCCGACACTGGCGAGGGCTGCGCCGCCAGGGCGGCTTCCAAAAGCTGGCTGCCTATCCGCTGGGTGTTTTCCTCGATCTGCCGGCGGTCGGCCTCGGAGAGCCTGCTCGGCAGAAGCTGGTCGAGCGGCCCGTCTGGCAGCGTCCCGTCTCGGTTGCCCTCCGTTTTCCCGTCCGCCGGTCGTTCCATGAGACAACCTCCAGAAAAAAGTCCGCACGAATCCGCAAGTCTATCGTCTGAAGCAAGTTAGGTGGCACTCTCAGAGCCAATCCGGCGGCTATTCACCACCCTCCGAGCGGCCGTCTGGTAGACTCGTTGCTTCGTCGCGTGAGGCAGCGTAGCCCGCCGACGCTTTCCGTCTCGGACGTGCACGTGAATCGGCCGGCAGGACACGCGATCGATCAATTGGCCGTCTGCCTGGACACCCATGGGCCGGTGATCCTGCCCGCACTGCTGCTCTGCGACTTCGGCCATCTCGCTCGCGAGGTCTCGCGACTCGAGGAGGCTGGTGCCAGGGCCCTGCATCTCGACGTGATGGACGGCAGGTTCGTTCCCCAACTGACCTACGGACTTGTGGTCGTCGAGGCCGTTCGTCGGGCCGCGAAGGTGCCGCTCGAGGTCCATCTGATGGTCGACGAGCCTGAGCGGACGCTGGCCGACTACGCCAAGGCGGGTGCCGACATCCTCACCGTTCATATCGAGGCCCTCGCAGACCCGCGTCGCACGCTCGACACCATTCGGTCTCTTGGGCCCAGGGCACATCTGGCAATCAGTCCGGGCACGCCGCTGGAGAGGGTCGAACCGCACCTCGAGCACAGCGATGGAGTGCTCGTGATGAGCGTCGAGCCGGGCTTCGGCGGGCAACGCTTCAATCCCGTCGCCCTCGACAAACTGCGGGCACTCGACGCCATCAGGAGCCGGACCGGCGGATCGTTCCGACTCGGCGTGGACGGCGGCATCGCCATCGAAACCGTCGGCGCTGTGGCCTCGGCGGGCGCGGAATTGATCGTGGCGGGCAGCGCCGTCATCCGTGCCCCCGACTATTCCCGTGCGATCACCGAACTCGAACAGCTCGCGCGGAACGCCGCGTGACATTTTTTTCACCCCGGAGTCCAACACCCTGATGGTCGATTCGCTCGTCGTGATCCAGTCTGGTGCCACGGCCTATGATCTGCAGGGCCGGATCCGGGGCACGCTCGACATGCCGCTCTGCACCGAGGGAGTGGCGGCCGCTGAACGGGCTGCCGAAGGCCTTCGACAGGCCGCGACCGACCGCGGGCCGATGACGGCTCTCTACTCGGCCACCACGCTCTGTGCGATTGAAACATCCCGGATCATCGGCGGGGCACTCGGCCTCAAGCCCCGTCGGATTGCCGGTCTCGACAACCTCGACCAGGGTCTCTGGCAGGGCATGCGAGTGGATGAGATCCGGCAGAGACAGCCGAAGCTCTCCCGCCAGTGGCAGGAAAACCCGTGGTCGGTTTCGCCGCCGGATGGCGAACTCGTCGCGGAGGCCTCTGAACGGGTCGAGGCAGCGCTCGAGCGGTTGCTCAAGCGGCATGCCGGTGGCCGCGTCGGCCTGGTCGTGCCGAGGCCGCTCGACCAGGTCGTTCGCTGGCTGACCGGCGGCGAGTCTATCGGCGACCTCTGGACCCTGGATGCTGCCACGGCCTCCATCTCGGAGATCTCGATGGCGGAACAATGGGCTTCGGGCGGATCGCTGGAAAAGATTCGCAGCTGACCGGCGGCCTGGTTCGGCGCAGCGGTTCCGATCGGCCCCGGCTAAACTGTTTCCGGCCCGCAACCCCTCAAGACGGACAGACCTGACGCGATGGAACGCCCAGTGGCCGCTCACCCCACACCAGGCCCTCCCACTACCGAAACCAGCCCGCCCGCTGGTTCCTCCCGTGCCAAACGGGGTGTCCCCGAGGGGCTCTGGCTCAAGTGCGATGGCTGTCTGGCCACGATCTACCGCAAGGAGGCCGAGGATCTCCTCAACGTCTGCCCGCAGTGCGGCTACCACTGGTATGTCTCGGCCGCCCAGCGGATCAGCCAACTGCTCGATGACGGCACCTTTGAGGAATGGGATGCCACACTCAGGCCCACCGATCCGCTCGGGTTCCGCGACAAGAAGCCCTACGCCGAGAGACTCGTGGCCGAGCAGAAGCGAACCGGCCTCTCCGATGCAGCCCTCACCGGCAGCGGCATGATCCGGGCCCGACGCGTCGCCGTCGGCGTGACCGATTCGTCGTTCATCATGGGCAGTATGGGCAGTGTCGTGGGCGAGCGGCTCACACGGCTCACCGAGCGGGCCACGGCCGAGAAACTACCGCTGATCATCATCAGCGCCTCCGGTGGCGGGGCCCGGATGCACGAGGGCATCCTCTCGCTGATGCAGATGGCGAAAGTCTCTGCGGCGCTCGCCCGCCATTCAGCGGCCGGCGGGCTCTTCATCTCGGTCCTCACCAACCCCACGATGGGCGGCGTGGCGGCGAGTTTCGCCTCGCTCGGCGATCTCTGTTTCGCCGAGCCGCGGGCCCTGATCGGCTTCGCCGGTCCGCGGACGATCAAGGCCACGATCCGCGTCGAACTGCCGAAGGGTTTCCAGACCAGCGAGTTCCTCCTCCAGCACGGGTTCATCGACCGGATCGTGGCCCGCAAGGATCTCAAGAGCGAGATCGCCCGGGCGATCGACTACTGCGGCGGCTGAAGCGACGCCCACCAGCTCCTCGCCGAGAATCTCGATCAGGCCGAGGGGATGTGGGGAACTTTCAAAGGTTTCGCACCACCATTCCAACATCAGCCGGGAGACAACCCGCCATGCATCGGACCGCAACGCCCACCCTTGTCGCACTCTTCTGCTTTCTTGTCTGCGTGTCGGGGGGAGGCATCCTCGCCGCTGAAGCCCCGGCCGCGCCGATCCGCGTCGTCGTCTGGGACGAACGGCAGCCGGAGCAGAAGCAGGCCTACGAAAACTTCCTCGGCAACGCGATCGCAGAGTCGCTCTCACGTCGCGACGGTCTCGAGGTGCGGTCGGTCGGCCTCGATGACGCCGCCCAGGGCCTCGCCCCGGAGATCATCGACTGGGCCGAAGTGCTCATCTGGTGGAGCCACCGCCGCAACGGCGACGTGAAGCCAGAGCCCGTCAAGGCGATCGTCGAGAAGGTGAAGTCGGGGCGGCTGCTCTTCATCGGACTCCACTCGGCCCACTGGGCGCCGCCGTTCACGGCGCTCATGGACGAGCGGGCCAGGGAGGACGTCCGGCGTCAGTTCGCCGACCTGCCGCCCGAAAAACTCCTGATCACCGAAGTTCCCGGCTCGAGGAAGGTGCCCGCCCGCGATGCCCGGTTCACGCCCGCCAGCGACGTCGAACGCAAGCCCGACGGCTCGGTCGCCGTCACGCTCCACCTGCCCGGCTGCATCTTTCCGGCGTTTCGCAACGACGGCAAGCCGAGCACGGTGAAACTGCTCGACCGGCAGCACCCGCTCGCCGCGGGCCTGCCCGAAGTATTCACACTCGATCGCACGGAGATGTACGACGAACCCTATCACGTGCCCGAGCCGGACACGGTCGTCTGCGAGGAGACCTGGGCGGGGGGCGAGCGGTTCCGCAGCGTGATGGCATGGACCGTCGGCGAGGGCCGCGTCGTCTACATTCGCCCCGGCCACGAGACCTATCCGATCTGGAATGACGAACGGATGCTCCGCATCCTTGAGAACGCCGTTCGCTGGCAGCGAACCCCCGGCGTGAACCCCGGCTCGATCACCAAGCCTGCGGCCGGATCCGGAGGCTAGCCGGTCAGGTTTTGGGAGATCTGGTCGATCTTGGCCGCGAGGATGAAGTCGCTCTCTGAGAGGCCGCCGATCGCGTGGGTGTGGATTTCAACCCATGCCCGCCGATAGCCCTCGAGGTGCAGGTCGGGATGGTGCTGCTCCCGCTCGGCGATCGCCCCGACGTTGTTGAGAAACCTGATCGCCTCGCGAAAGTTCTTGAAGGTCCAGTCGCGGCGGATGCGGGTGGCATCGTGGGTCAGACTCCAGCCCGAGAGGCAGGCCAACTGGGCTTCGGCCTGTGCCTGAGTCAGCTTCGGAACGCCGCCCTCACATGGCAGGCATGCCTTCGCCCGTAGCTCTTCTGCTGTTGAACACTGTTCCATGACCGCATCTTACAGGAGGAGCTTCTCCATCCCAAAGCGGAACTGATCTCGACCTCCTCCCCTCCCAGGCACCCGGCAGTGCCGGGTTCTTGCCAGCGGGCGGAACTGGCCAGGCCGTGCCGGCCGTGACGCCCTGATTTTGCCGGAATCTAATACCGAGCCTCGAAGCCGGCGAATCCGCCGTGGATGATCGTGCTCGAGCCGGCAGTGATGCCCGAGAGGTCGGCGGCGGTCGTGACGTCGCCCGGCCACTGCCCATCAGCCTGGGCGATGTTGCCGACTCCGACCACGCGATATCCGACCGACAGGCTCCAGTGATCGGTCACGTCCCAGGCCAGTCCCGTGTCGGCCGATCCCAGCCAGGAGAAGACGCCGAGCGTCGAGTGGACGTTGACGGGAGCACCGGAGGCAAACACCGCCGGCGTCCCCGTCGACGTGGCCAGTGATGAGGTGTTGGTGATCGTGTTGCCTGCAAGCAGGAACTTCGAAACCGTCGAGAACCGCACCCGGGGGAGGAGTCGCCAGTCAAACTTGGCCCCCAGCTGTCCGCCGTAGAGGTTGTTGTTGGTGGCCACGGCGAAGTCGAGCGGAGTCGCCGCCAGCGCCGGGTCTCCTGAGGTGGTGGCGAGCGTCAGCACGTCCTCCAACTGGAAGAAGCGGAAACCGGCCAGCCAGATCAGGCTCATCGGCCGACTGCCGTCGGCGGGATCCCGGGAAAGAAACTCCGGCCGGTCGCCGGGCGCGTACAGCCAGTTCACCTCGATATCGTTGACCAGATCGGACCGGCTGATCTGCTGGGCCGTGGCGCCGCTCAGGTAGTCGGCCGCCGGCAGGCCGCCGACTGTCGCGTTGCTCGCCTGAGGTATCGCGTTGATGCCGCTGCCGGATACCGCAGCGCTCGAGTCCATTCCGTAGACACCCCAGTAGATGAATTCGACGGCGTTCCGCTGCTGGGGGCCGAACCAGCGGCCGATGTGGAGGTCGACGCCGCCCGGCCAGGACACCGCAGCGGAGGAGGTCCGGAGCTGCGTCACCCCGGCGAGCGGTTGCATCGTCGGCGTCCCGGCGGGAAGCGTGCGGGTCATCACGAGCCCGGTTGCACCGGCGAACCAGCGTGGCCACTGCGGTGGGGCGGCGGGCAGCACCGCGGCCGGCAGTCCTGCGAAGGCATCGGTATCGAGTGGGTCGGGCACGTAGAGCGGCACGGGAGTCGGAACAGGCTCGACGGCTGCAGGAGGAGCGTCGATCGCGGCGGCGATGCTGGGCAGCGGTTCGGCCTCCGCTGAAACGGAAACCTGCGCCCATGCCAGCAGAACAGCCATCGCCGCACAGACCACCGCTGCGGCGGCCGGGCCGCGGCAGACCGGCGATGATCGGGCGTGATCGAAGGCTGTCGACATCTGGAAGGCCATGCTGAACGGAGGAGCCTGCCGGCCGCCGGGAGGGGAATGAGGCGGGAGGGTCAGCGATCCCCGGGAAGGGGTCAAGGCCGCTTTCTTCGCGGACGGTCGGACCGGGATACACTTTGGCAATGCGCGAACGTCCAGGCAGCCTGCGGAAGATGGCGACTCCACGTCGGCTCCAGACTGACCTGACCCGGGCCGAGACGCTCGCCTGGCTCGACCGACGGATCAATTACGAACGTGGCATGCCGGCCGGTCGCGGCCCGGTCCTCGGCCTGGAGCGGATGCGACGCCTGCTTCGGGCCATCGGCTCGCCGCAGAAGGCCTTTCCCGTCGTCCATGTGGCCGGCACCAAGGGCAAGGGTTCGACCGTGGCGATGATCTCCGCGATCCTCGATGCAGCTGGCTACCGGGTCGGCCGCTACATGTCGCCGCACGTACACAGGCTCGAGGAGCGGATCGCCATCAACGGCGAACCGATCGACGAGGCCGCACTCGTGGCAGCCTTCGCTGAGGTGATCCCACGGGTCGAGGCCCTCGACGCCACTGCCGCAAAACGTGCCGGTAGCGGTCCGACATGGTTCGAGGTCGTCACGGCCGTTGCACTCCTCCACTTCGCCCGTTCCGGGGTCGAGATCGCCGTGCTCGAAACGGGCCTCGGCGGCAGGCTCGATGCAACCAACGTCACCCGGCCACTGCTGTCGGTGATCACCAGCATCAGCCTCGATCACATGCGGGTGCTGGGCCCGACGCTGGGCCGGATCGCGACCGAGAAGGCTGGCATCATCAAACGCGGCTGTATGGTGATCAGCGGGGCAACGGCGCCGGCGGCCCGCCGGGTCATCGTCGCGACGGCTGCCCGGCGCCGCGCGCCGCTGCTGCAGCTCGACCGGGATTTCAGCGCATCCCACGTTCCGCATCGGGATTCCGGGCCGCTGGCCGCCGGCTCGAGCCTGATCGTCGAACTGCCGGCTCGTTACGCCACCACGACCGGACAGGAACGGTATCCGCTCGCGATGGCCGGCAGCCATCAGGCCGCCAATGCGTCGCTGGCTGTCGTGGCCGCCCACGCCCTCCGGGCCCGCGGACTGAAGATATCCGCCGAGGCGATCGCATCTGGATTGGCACGAGCCAGTCTGCCGGCCCGGATCGAGGTCGTCTCCAAAAAACCCTTGCTGATCGTCGACGCCGCCCACAATGTGGCCTCGATGCGTGCCCTGCTCGACACGCTCCGCGAGCCGCTCGACAGGCTCCGGCCGCGGGTTCTCGTCTTCGCCGCCAGCGAAGACAAACAGATCGAACGCATGCTCTCATTGGCAGTCGATCGATTCGATCACGTCGTCATTACCCGCTACGCGACCAACCCCCGCGCAGCCGGCCTCGACCGGCTGATCGAGGCCTGCCATTCGGCCGGGCTGCCCGAACCAAGACTGGCCGCGACTCCACACGCTGCCGTTCGCATGGCCAAAGAGCTCGCCGGCAGACAGGGGCTTGTCTGCGTGGCCGGCAGTTTTTTTCTGGCCGCCGAGATATGAACTGCGGCCAACGATGCCGACGGTCAACGCTCAGTGGACAGCAGCAATGCCGCGGGCTGATTCCAGGGCGTCGAAGGCCCGATCGAGCACCGGGTCGACATGCCGCGGGAGTGTGGCGGCCGAGTCGGATTTCGGTGGGGCTCTGCCCGGCGGGTAGGCCGCATCGCGCGCTTCCCGCCAGAGCCTGACGTCCTCGAGCGTTTGTTTGGAAGAATTGACCTCCTGGCCCGGATCGGGTGAAACGAACCAGGCTGCAGCCGAGAGGCCGGCGGCCGTGTCCCGCGGCCGGATGTATTCGGTCGTGGTCAGTTTGAGCAGACCGCCGCCGTCGGAAAGTGGAACGATCGATTGCACCGTACACTTGCCGAACGATCGGGTGCCGACAACCGTTGCCCGGCGATTGTCCTGCAGGCAGGCGGCCACGATCTCGGCGGCACTCGCGGTCAGTTCATCGACCAGCACTGCCATCGGCAGGCCCGGAAAAAGGCTGCCGGCAGTCGCATGGCTGACATCGATCTGCCCCAGCCCGCCGAGGCCACGCCGCCGGGTCGAGACGATCCTGCCGGCATCGAGGAATCGATCGCAGACTTCCACCGCCACCGGTATCAGGCCGCCGGGATTGCCCCGCAGATCAAGGATCAGGCCATTTGGCTTCCGACCTGCGGAGATGGCGGCAGAAGCGGCCTCGAGTTCCCCGATCGTCTGCTCTCCGAAACTGGTGACTCGCACCAGGGCCACCGGCTCCTCTCCTTCGACGAGCCACTCCCAGGAGCCATCGGGCTGGCGGCGATCGCCGCGGACGCTCTCGGTGCGGAGACCGGCCCGAATCAGCGAGACGCCACGGCGCAGACCGTCGGGCGACACGACATCGACGGCCACCGGCGATCCCTCGCGGCCTCGGAGCGATGTCACGGCATCCCGCAGTCGCATGCCCTGTGTCGGCACTCCGTCGATGGTGATGATCCGATCTCCCGGTCCGATCCCAGCCTGCCATGCCGGGCCGCCGGGGAGCGGCGACTGCACGACCAGTTCGCCCTGAACGGCATCGATCATCAGTTCGATCCCGACCCCGCCGAATCGCTGGGCGAACTGGCCGAACGTGTCATGTTCGGCAACCTGATTCAGGTTCAGACCCGGATTGAGTCGCTCCGGCCGACCGGCTGGCAGAAACACAGAATGGGCGTCGAGTTGTGAGACCAGACCGCGAACGCCGGCAGCGAACAGTGATTCCTGATCCACCTGATCGAGATAGTTGTGATCGATGGCGGCCAGTACCTCTCCGAACCGTCGACCCTGAAGCCCGTGATCGCGGGCGACCCAGGAGAGCAGGCCGACCACGGCCATCAGACAGACGATGAGGAGATTTCGCTTTGGCATGCTGCCGGGTTCGTCGTCGGATCAGATCATTGTGACGGTCGCCGCGACAGTTCAGGCCGTCGCGGAAATCTGGCCGTTTCGGGTCGTCGGGACCGGCTGAAACTGATGGCCCTTCGGTACCACGGTCACGCCTTGCGGCGAAATCGTCAACCCCAACCCTGCATCCTGCGCCGGATCAAACCCGATGGTCAGGCCGGCCGGCACCCGCACCCCCTTGTCGATGATCGCCTTGCGGACCTGGGCGTGGCGGCCGATATCGACCCCCTCGAAAAGAATGCTTTCTTCGATTTTGGCAAAACTGTTGATCCGCACGCCCGGGCCGATGATCGACCGGGTCGCCCGGCCGCCGGAGAGGATGGCACCGGGGCAGACGAGGCTGTCGGTAGCCTCACCGCGGCGGGCCTCCGGTCCGTCGCCGGCAAACACGAACTTCGGCGGCGGATAGGCCGGATGGTGGGTCCGAATCGGCCAGTGCTCGTCGTACATATTGAGCTGCGGATCGACCTCGATCAGGTCCATGTTGGCATCGAAGTAGGCGTCGATCGTGCCGACATCCCTCCAGTAGGCATCCCGCTTTCGATTCTCGTCCCGAAATGCGAACGCCTGCACGGAGTGCGTCTGCACCACCGACGGCAGAAGATCGTGGCCGAAATCATGACGACTGGCGGGGGCATCCGCGTCGCGTTGCAAAAGTTCGAGGAGAAACGGCCAGGAGAAGCAGTAGATGCCCATCGAGGCCAGGCACATGCCGGGATGACCGGGCATTTCAGTCGGGTCTGCGACCTTTTCGCGAAACCCGCGAACCCGACCGCTGGCATCGACCTCCATCGTCCCAAACTCCACCGCCGTCTCCCGCGGAACCGGCAGGGCCCCGATCGTGACATCGGCACCGGACTCTTCGTGGGCGTCGATCAGCGACTGGTAGTTCATCTTGTAGATGTGGTCGCCCGCGAGCACGAGCACCAGCCGCGGCGCGGCCATCTCCAGCGAGTAGATGTTTTGATAGACCGCATCGGCCGTGCCGAGGTACCAGTTGTCGTGTACCCGCTGCTGTGGTGGCAGAACGTCGAGGCACTCGCCGAGATCGCGGCAGAAGAACCTGTGCCAGCCGAGATTCAGGTGGCGATCGAGGCTGCTCGCCTTGTATTGGGTGAGGAGCAGGACCCGTCGGAGCCCACTGTTGAGGCAGTTCGAGAGGGCGAAATCGACGATTCTGTAGCTGCCGCCGAAGGGCACCGCCGGCTTGGCCCGATCCCGGGTCAGTGGGTCGAGCCGAGCCCCCTTGCCACCAGCCAGAACCACCGCGGCGACGTCCCGCATCCGCGTCTTGTCAACATCTCTCGAATGCACGTCTCCCTCGCCTCCACGCCCTTGGCTCCGCGGGCATCGCGGCTCTGGAATCACTCCCGGCACCGGCCACCGGGAACGTGGCGAATATACGCTGCCCCTCGGTTTGGGAGCGATGGCATGCCATCCGGGCCGATTTTTGAGGCCATAAACCGATCTGGCAACCCGGGGGACGCTTCCCTAGGATCGCCACGTTTCCGGCATTTTACAGCCCTCTCGTGACATCCCCATGGCCAGCCGTTCGAAGTCGTCCCACCGCCGCGACCGCGATTCCGATGCCGCGGATGCGATCAAACCGCTGATCGTGCTCGGGCTGCTGGGAACCATCCTTTACGGCGCCTATTCCGTCGTCCAGAAAGGGCCGGCGACTCAGCCACCGGAGTGGCAGACCCCGGCTGCGAGTCAGGCCATGGCCGAGGGCGGCCTCGACAACGCACCACCCTTCGGTGCAGGACCCGCAGGCCCGCCAATCGTTGCCCCTCCCGCCGTCGAAGTTTCCGCCCCGCCCGCCGCCGGGCCGGTGGCGTTCACGCCGAATCCCGTCAGCGGACAGCCGGCCGGCCCCCAAGCCGTCGGTTCTGCCGGAATGACGGCTGCGGCCCGTCAACCACCAGCTGCCGCGATCCCGCAGCCCGACCTGCCGCTACAGCCCCCCACGATCCTGAATGCGCAATCGGCTCCACCTCCGGTCGCCGATCCACCGGCGGCACTCGGAGCGACCGCAGCTCCACTGGCCGAACCCGTCGCAGCTCGAGGTTTTTTGGAGCATGGACTTGCTCATGGTCTGGCAGCCGCCCCCTCCGCCTCTCCCGCCGGGCTCTCCGCGGCGCCGGTCGGGCCGCCCGCGGCGACCGCCTCTGCCGAGGGTGCTCCGGCCACCGCCGCGTTTGCGACGAGCTGGGCCGAGGCTCACGACAAATTGGCCGCCGGCCGGTTCGCCGAGGCGCTCGCCACGCTCTCGACCTGGCAGGACGATCCCTCACTCGGACTCGAGGAGAGCCAGCGTCTCGACGACCTGCTCAGCCAGCTCGCAGGCTCGGTGATCTATTCGCAGCAGGATCTCCTGCTTCCACCCCATATCGTGGCCCCCGGCGACACGCTCCAGTCGATCGCCGCCCAGCTGGGCGTGCCCTGGCAGCTGCTCGCCAAGATCAATGGCGTCGACGATCCTGAGCGACTGATCCCTGGCGAGCACCTCAAGGTGCTCCGCGGACCGTTCGACGCGGTTGTCAGCGTTTCCCGGCGGCGACTCAGCCTGCAGGTCGGCGGCAACTATGCGGGCAGTTTTCCGGTGGTGATCGGCCGACAGATTCAGGAACGCGTCGGATCCTCCCTGGCGGTCGTCGACGT
>CAMDFJ010000007.1 GCA_945897435.1 Candidatus Kuenenia stuttgartensis
TGATCGAACGCCCGTGTACACGCGAGCCGGTTCGCCGCGGCCCTGCAGATCCGTGCCGCAGGCACGGATCTTTGCGATACAATAAATTGATGTCCGAAACCCCAGCTGCGGCGCAGGAATCAGTCGTTTCGAGCGTGCTCGACCTGATCGCCAACACTCCGATGGTGGAGTTGGGCCGGATCCGGTCGCGGCTCAAACTCGACGGTCGCCTGCTCGCCAAGTGCGAGCAGATGTCGCCCGGCGGCAGCAAGAAGGATCGGATCGCCCTGCACATCATCCGTACGGCCGAGGCCGAAGGACGGCTTGCTGCCGGACAGCCGGTCGTCGAAGTCACCAGCGGCAACACCGGCACGGGATTGGCGATCGTCTGTCGGGCCCTGGACCATCCCTTCATCGCGGTGATGAGCGCGGGAAACTCCCGCGAGCGGGCCCAGCAGATGCGGGCCCTGGGGGCCGAGGTGGTGGTCACGCCGCAGGTGCCGGGATCGACGCCGGGGCTCGTCAGCGGTCAGGACCTGGAACTTGTGCGGGCTGAAGCACGGAGAATCCTGGCTGAACGGCGCGGTTTTTTTGCCGACCAGTTCGCCACGCCGGCAAACGCGGCCGCCCACGCGCTCTCGACGGCACCAGAGATGTGGCGGCAGTCGGGCGGCACGATCGACGTCTTTCTCGACTTCGCCGGCACGGGCGGCAGCTTCGCCGGCTGCATGCAGTATTTCCGCAACATGAACCCGGCAGTGCGGGGCTACATCGTCGAACCGGCCGCAGCAACCACGCTCGCCACCTGCAGCACTCTGGAGATGCCGCATGCGATCCAGGGGGGCGGCTACGGGATGCCGTCGCTCACCCAGATGGAAGGCTGCAAAGTGGACGGATATCTCCACTGCTCGGATCAGGAGGCGATCGCGGGAGCGCGGATGCTGGCCGCCGAGGAAGGCCTGTTTGCCGGCTTCAGTGCCGGTGCCCATCTGCACGCCGCCATCGAACTGCTCCGGGGCCAGGAACGGGGTCGGACGATCGCCTTCCTGGTCTGCGACACGGGCCTCAAGTACCTCTCGACCGACCTCTTCTGAACTCGATCCGATGCTTCTGGCCGAGATGCCGCAAGATTTTGAGTAGCACCCTGATCAGGACAATATTTTCCGAATCGGGGTTCCGTCGTGGGCGACCTTGAAGGGACGGAGCGTGGGCGACATCACGACCTCGTCCCGCGGCAGTCCGAGGGCCTCGGCCACCGTGGCGTTGAGATCGGCGGGCGTGACACCATCCTCCTCCACGCCATGCCCGCGCTTGTCCGACTTCCCATAGATCTGGCCGCCCTTGATCCCGGCACCGGCCAGCATCGACGAAAAGACGGCCGGGTGGTGATCGCGGCCGGCGTTGTAGTTGATCGTCGGCGAGCGGCCAAATTCAGTGGCGAGCACCACCAGCGTGTCGTCGAGCAGTCCCCGCGTCGAGAGATCGCTCAGCAGCGTCCCCACGGCCTGATCGAGGATGCCCGCCATCTTCGGCAGCGTGTTGTAATCCCACATGGTGTTATGCATGTCCCAGGTACCGAGCGTCACCTCGACGCAGCGAACGTTGTTCTCGATCAGTCGCCGGGCCAGCATGCAGCCCTGGCCGAATGGGTCGCGGCCGTAGCGGTCGCGGTCCTCAGGCTTCTCCTTGCCGAGATCGAAGGCCTGCAATTCGCCGCTGGTCAGCAGGGTCGTGGCTTCGTCATAGAAATCGGTGTAGCTCTGCACGCTCTTGAGCGGATACTTCTCCCGAAATCTGCGGTCGAACTTATTGATCAGAGCGATCCGCTTTTCGAACGACTCTTCGGTGAGATATTTCGGCGACTGGGTGTTTTCGAGTCCCTTGTTGGGGTCGCCGATCGGCAGCGGGCTGAACGTCGGGTCGAGGAATCCGGCACCAGGATGCCGTGCCCCTGAGCCGATCAGCACAGTGTCGGGGAGGTTTTTGTTCTGCCGACCCTTGAGCCTTTGGATCCAGGGGCCGATCGTGGGGTGTCGTTCCGTGGCGATCTGCTCATAGCTCGTTCGCATGAGATATTCGCCCTGCTCGTGATCGGCTGTCTCGGTATTCATCGAACGGATCACCGCCATCTTGCCGAACTGCCCGGCGAGGGACGGCAGATACTCGCTGAACTGGACCCCTGCGACACTCGTGTTGATGGCCCCGGTCTGGCCCTGATTCTCCGAACCGGGCTTCACATCGAACGTGTCGAGGTGGGTCATCCCGCCTTGCATGTAGAGATAGATCAGCCGCTTGGCCTTGCCGCCAGCCCGACTGCCCGCCTTGGCCTGCTCGGCCCCGATGGCGTCATTCAGTCCGGAATACAGGCCGACGCCCAGCGACAACCGGGCGGCACGCTCGAGAAATTGCCGCCGACTCCAGCCGTCCATCCGGGATACCACGTCTCGCATGACCCACCTCGCATTGCCTGATGATCGATCACTCCGCCGCGGTGTCGCAGGCGGCGCCGCAGAATCCCCGCACATCACTGCACAAACATGAACTCTCGCGTGTTCACCAGCGACCAGACGACGTTGCCGTAGCCGGCCGGACCGTCGCTGCGAACCTGGGCCATGGCGGTGGCGATTTCCTCGGCGTCGGGTTCCCGGCTGAGGATCGTGAGAAACACCACCTTCACGCCCTCGGAGAGCGTCTTCTTCCTGACGATGTTGTCGTAGATCGTGGAATTTTTCTCGAGCAGCATGTGGGTGATCTGGCCGTTGTACATGAACAGCACCTGGGGCACGGAGCCGGAGGTGGACGACGCCGAAATCAGTTCCCGATCCGACTGACCGAAGGTCCGCAGAAAATGATTTGGAGGCAGCGGCGAGGGCAGTTCCGAGGCCCTGGCCAGGAGGTTGCCCTTGTATTTGAACTTCTCCTGGGTCTTGTTTCGGACCTGGTCGAAGTCCCTGACCTTTTTCATCGACACCAGGATCTCATCGGCAGTCGCATTGCTGATATCGATCGTCAGTGCGTCCTTGTAGACGTCAGCCGGAGCCTCCCGATAGTCGGCCGTCGCCACTGCGAGCGTCACGAACGAGTCCCAGGCCTGCTCGGCGGTCATTCGCCGCAGGGCCGGTCCTGGGAAGTGATAGGGTGCCCCGAGCGGCACCTCGTCTCTGCAGGCCTGCCGCTGATAGGTCTCTGTATTGAAGAGGATGCGGAGATATTCCTTCATGTTGAAGTCGAGCCGCTGCATCTCCGACTCGAGGAACTTCATCAACTCCGGATTCTCTGCCACCGTCGAATCCATCATGTCGTCGACGGGTTCGATCTGTCCGACGCCAAACACCTGCTTCCAGAGCCTGTTGGCGATCGTGACCGCGAACCTCGGATTCTCCTTGGAGGTCAGCCAACGGGCAAAGACCTGCCGCGGCTTCTCGCCCGGCTTCGGCTTGATCTCCGGGCCGAACAGCGGCTTCGGCTCCACCACGTCGCCCGGCTTCGCATCGCTGTAGGCATAGTCCTTGGGAAGCTTGATCTTCCGGCCATCATCGTCGAACACGATCTTCGTGAGCGTCCGCATCTGGGCGTCAAACTGATAGGAAATCCGCCGACGATCCTCCTCCTCCTGTTCGATGGCCCCATACTCTTCCTTGAGCCGTTCGCCGGGCTTGTCGGACCAGAACCGTTTGTCGTTGGGATTGGTCCGGGTCTGCGTGGGGAAGACGTAGGCGGCAGCCTGATAGAACTGCTTCTGCGTCCATTTGTCGAAGGGGTGGTTGTGGCACTGGGCACAGCCGATGCGGGTGCCGAGGAAAATTCGGATTGAGTTGTTGACGTTGTCGAGCGGCATGCCCGGGTCGCGCTGGAGATAGCCGGTGGCGGGGCTCTCCCAGGGCAGGCCCTCAGACGAGAGCATGGCATGGACCATCTCGTCCCATGGCGTATTCGTCGCCAGCGATTGCTTGATCCACTGCCGATAGGGCTCGCCACGGACGTCCTCCGTCGGACGATCCTTGTATCGCAGGACATCGGCCCAGTAATTGAAGAAGTGGCTGGCGTAGTCGTCGCTGCCGAGCAGCTGATCGATCAGCTTCGTGCGTTTGTCCGACTCGTGCGAGACGAGAAACCGCGTCGTCTCCTGGTAGGTGGGAATGCGGCCGGCGATGTCGAGATAGATCCGCCGCACGAACGTCTCGTCGTCCGTCTGAGGCATCGGGGTGATCTTGTGCTTGGCGTAATTCGCGGCGACAAAACCATCGATCTTCTTCGCCGAGGCCAGTGCCTCCGCATGCCGGGCCGGATCAACGGCAGCCGATTCGACATCAAAACGGGGCGGGGAAGTATCTTCGGGTTTCTTCTTGCCACTGGCCAATTCGTCGAGTTCCTTGGCCTGAGCCAGATCGGCCTTGATCGCGGCGAGCCCCTTCTCGTCGGGCTTGAGATTTTTTCGAGCCTTGGCCCGACCGGCGTAGGCTGCCGAGAGCTTGGCATTGAGTTCGATGGCCTTCGTGAAATCGTCGACGGCCTTTTCGTGGTTCTTGGTCGCGAGATGTGCCTGGCCTCGGCCGGCGTAGGCCTCGGCAGACCTCGGAGCGAGCCGGATCGCCTCGTCGAACGCAGCGGTCGCCTGCCGGGCATCCTTTTTCTGCAGCCAGAGAAGGCCCCGCTGCAGGCGGGCCCGGGCCAGATTCGGTGCGGCAGCGATCGCCGCCTCGACGTCGGCCACCGCCCGGTCGGTGTCGCCGGCCATCACGGCGAGCAGTGACCGGTCGCACAACGCCTCGGCGAGCTTCGGGTCGATTTCGAGCGCCTTGGAGATGTCGGCGACAGCCTTGACGAGGTCTTTTTTGCCTCCCTTGGCGATACTGGCCGCCGCCCGCCGCTCGTAGGCGATCGCAAGTTTGGGGTCGAGTTCGAGCGCCTTGTTTTGATCGCCGATCACGTAGTCGTAGCGGCCCAGACCGCCGTGGGCAAAGCCGCGACAACTGACGGCCAGCGCCGATTTCGGGTCGATCTTCGCCGCTCGATCGAAACTGCCGACGGCTTTTTCGAATTCATGCCTGGCCAGATAGGCCAATCCACGGTTGAAGTGGGCGTCGAAGTAGCTGTCTTTCTCCAGGATCGCGAAGTAGCAGCTGTCGATCGCCGGCAGGTATCTGCCCTGGGCGTACTGCGCCTTCGATCGCTGCACATGGGCCTCGGCCCTCAGGCCGACGAGGGCGGGGTCACGTCCCCCTTGGCCTGTGACCTGATCGAAATCCTCGATGGCGGCGTCGAGATCACCCTTGCCGGCCCGGGCCACTCCGCGGGCGAGCAGGGCGACCGCTGACTTGCCATCTGCCGCCAGAGCCTTCTCGGCGGTCGCGAGCGCCTCGTTCCAGCGGTTGGCAGCCGACTGGGCGCGGGATTGCTCAGCGAGAACCTGAGACTGTGCCTGCTGCTGGGAGCCGGCAGCGGATGTCTCGAGGGCGATGGCAGCCGGCACCCGCCAGACGACCAGGGTCACCAGCAGCAAGGAGCCGAAAACCCGCACGACAAACGAGTTGAACATGCCGACATTCACCACGTTCGATCCTCCAAAGTGTCAGCGACGGCTGAGCAATTTCCCCAGAATGAAAGTATCAGCAGGATCGCGGTGGAAGCAAGTCTTACGCCAAACTGTGCCGGCGGGAGTGTCGCGGACGTTTTGAAAGGGATTCCAGACTGCCGCTTGCCCCCATCGGTCGGGTGGCTACGGTTCCCGCAGTCAGATTCCTTTTTTTCTTCTGGAGTTGAGACATGCCCATTTCGAGATTTTTCGCCTGCACGTGCGGATTTGTGTTCAGTCTTGGACTGCTGACGGCGGCCCTGACCGCCTCGGCCACGCCCCCCTGCAACGGCAGCCAGGCACCGGTGGCCACCGGCGGCCACGTGATCCAGCATGCGGTCATCCGCGAGCATTCGACCGCGAACCATGAGGTTCGGCAGGTGGTCTACGCCGACGCGCCCAAGGACATCGTCGACACCGCTGTCGGAGCCGGGACGTTCAAGACCCTTGCGGCGGCTCTCGGGGCGGCCGATCTTGTCGCGACGCTCAAGGGCGACGGCCCCTTCACGGTCTTCGCACCGACCGACGAGGCCTTTGCGAAGCTTCCGGCGGGCACCGTGGAAACCCTGCTGAAGCCGGAAAACAAGGAGAAGCTCAAGGAAATCCTGCTTCTCCACGTCGTTCCCGGCAATGTCTATGCGGCCGACGTCGTGAAGCTCAAGGAAGCGAAGACTGCCGGCGGGAAGACGGTCTCGATCTCCACCGAAGGCGGCGTGAAGGTCGGTACTGCGAAAGGCCTCTCGAACGTCGTCAAGACCGACATCAAGACCAAGAACGGCGTGATCCATGTGATCGACGCGGTCATTCTGCCGTAAGTGCGACACGGTTCAGACCGCCACCGGAGGCAGGGTCTGCTTCCGGTGGCGGTTGCCGGCCGCATCGGTGATCGTGCCTCCGTAGCAGAGACAGGATTTCACCGGTGCCATGAGCTCGCCTGTGCCGGCATCCGCGGCCGTGAATGTGTAGGCGTAGGTGAGCCGATTCGTGCCGCTGCCCTCCTGGTAGCGGGCGAGCGAATCCTTGCCCCGGAACGTGAATTTGAGTGCGGGAAGCGTGCCGTTGACCGGAGCGACATGCATCGGCTGATCGAACTGGAGCGTCCAGCTGACCACTCCCCCCTCGACCGCCTCGTAGGTCGCCGACTGCGGCCCTTCGAGACGCGACACCCTGTCGGTGGTCGTGTCGAGCGTGAAACTGACCGAGACGGGCGTCGATCCATTGCCTGCCGGGTCGACCTGTCGCACCCACCAGCGGTTTTCGCCAGCCTGCGGCCGGTAGGAACCCCAGACGGCCGTGAGCGGATCGAAACTGCCGCTGTCGCGGCTGAACTGGACCACCGCCCTTGGCTCCTGCCCGCTGATGGTGAGGCCGGCCATGGTCGTGATTCCATCGCTGGAGGAGACGCCGGTGTCCTGCCTGAGCGACAGATTGAGCGGTGAGGCCGTTCGGTCGACTTTGATCGCCAGCGGCCGCGTCGGGCTCGTCGAGCGTCCGGCGGCATCGACGATCCGGGCGACGATCCGGTAGTGGCCATCCACCTCCAGCCCCTCGGGCAGAAACGTGCGGCCGCTGGTGATCGTCGCCGTCTGGGCGGGGCCGCCGTTGACCGTGTATTCGACCCGCTGGCTCGCGGTGACCGTGCGATTGACCGCAATCGTCGGATTTGATGTGACCCGGTCGGTTCGGCTGCGGCCGGTGTCGTCGGCGAGCCCGATTACGACGGCACAGACCTGCCGCGGTTCCACGGCCTCGATCCCGAGCCGGATCGGGGCGTCGAGCTGACGGCGACTGGTGGCTCGGTGGCGGGGCATGCGATCCTCTCCTGCGGAACTGGGCGACCTTCCCAAGGGGGGATCGGCTGTCGGCGCGGACCGCAACGATCTGGGCTCAGGCTGACCGGCACAGCGGCCGCAGCTTGCCCATTTCCCAACGGTCGGAATTCCCGCTGGTGGCGG
Organism: Candidatus Kuenenia stuttgartensis; assembly: GCA_945897435.1. Taxonomy (GTDB): domain Bacteria; phylum Planctomycetota; class Planctomycetia; order Pirellulales; family UBA1268; genus RGVT01. The sequence continues at coordinate 7,510 of CAMDFJ010000007.1, forward strand.
CGTGAGACCGAGCGGCCTCGCCGACGGTGGCGTCACTCTTCGCCTGCCACCGGGGGCGAGTCCGACGGGGCGGCGATCTGCGGAGCGGTGAAATAGACGTTGGTCGGCTGGTGCCAGTCTGCGGCCGGATCGCCCCCGCTCAGCACGAACTGGCTGAAGTAGTTTCGCTCGGCGTGTTTGGTTCCGTCGCCGATGTTGCGGTCGCGGTTATCCGCGCAGCGGTTGTTGAAAAACAGATTGTCGTGGGCCGTCTTGTCGCCGGCCCGGCCCCCAAGTCCGATGCCGCGGCCATTCTGCAGGCAGAGATTGGCGGCGATCACGTTTGGGCCGGTGTTGCCCCCGACCGCCTCGTTCCAGACGTGGATGCCCGCGACCCGGTTTCGCTCGAGGCGGTTTCCGAAGACCACGTCGTGGCGGACCGCCTCCTCGACGAACAGTCCATGGCGACGGTTCCCGGAGCAGACGTTGAACAGCGCCGTGCAGTCGGGTGCCAGGGCATCGATGTCGATACCGTCGAGGCCGTTGTCGAGGCAGATGTTGTCGATGGCATGCACGTTGTTGGCGACATGGATCCAGATGCCCCGTCCGCCGCTGTCGGCGACCCGGCAGCCGCGGATGAACAGCGGCCGACCGCCGCGGCCCCGGGTGCTGATGCCGTCGAAGGCGGCTCCCCGCACGACCACGCCGTCGATCAGGGCGATGCCTCCCCGGGTGGCGTTGATGCCGTGGAACACCTGCCGATCGGCGTCGAGCAGGCCTCCCGAAAACGATGCACAGCCGTCCTTGGGCAGCTGCACGACCTGTGTCGGCGGTGCCTTGGCATCGTAGGCGGGGTTGCGCGGCAGGCCCGGATCGGCCCGGATCGTGCCATCGAGCAAGACGCATGTGTTTGCCGGCAGTTTGAGCCCGTCGGGCGACCTCGAAACGTAATGCCCCGTGAGCGTGAGCACGATCACGTCCTTGGGACGCTTGGCCCGCTCGCCGTCGAGGGCGGTCTGGATGGCGGCGATGTCGGTCGGCGAGTTTTTGTCCTTCGATCCCGGCATGGGGAGATCCCGCCGGCCCATGCCGGGCACGATCATCGGCCGGGTGTGCGGATCGGCGGCGGTTGGTGGCTGAAACACCCGGAGCGGGTCGACGTTGCCGCTGGGCCGCATGCGGGAGTTTTGCACGAGCAGGTTGTCCTTGGTGCCGCTCCCGACCTTCACAGACGACTTCAGATCGTTGTTGAAGAGCAGGTTTCCGCTGCCGCCGATCAGGATCGCCCCGGTCGTGTCACCGCTGCGGTTTCCGGTCACGAGGTTGCGGCTGGCGGCCTTCGTCAGCGACAGCGTCGTGGTGTTGTCGTCGAACGTGTTGGCGGCGATCACGCCATGATCCGAGGCCGAGAGAATCCCGGTCTTGTTTCCCACGAGGTCGTTGCCGGCCACGACGCTGCAGAGCGACTGCATCGCCACGGCCATGCCGGTGTTGCCACCGAAATGGTTGTCGAGGCAGATGAAGCCGGCCGTGCTCGAGGCCTTCAGCCCGCTGCCGCAGTTCGAGATCCGGCAGCGGGTGAGGCTGCCGGCCTCGTTGATCGCCTCGGCGTTCCGGCCGACAAAGCTGACGCCAGTCGTGCCGCAGCCACGGATCTCGAGCCGATCAATGTTGACCCGGCCACTGTTCTCGATCGCGATGCCGCTGATGGCGAGGTCATGGCCGTCGATCACTCCGGCCGCGAGGCCGGCAGAGGAGATGAGCACGAGTTCCGCGTCGGCAACCGCGAGCAGGCTCTTGGCGGTCGGCTTCGGGGTCGCCTCGATCATCGCCCCCTGCTCGAACATCAGGCAGGTTCGCGATCCGAGCCTGAGCGGCTGGTCGCCGACCCTGACCGTGCCCGAGAGCCGGACGAGGAGTATCGACTTGGCTGATTCCGAGCGGACCCGATCGATTCTGTGCTGCACATCGGCCGCCGAACCACCCTCGATCGAAAGTGACTTCTGCCCGACCTCCGGGCCGGAGCCAGAGCCCGGGCCGGGGGGCGTGAAAAAAGGCTCCGCCGAGGCGACGCGTAATGCCAACAACGCCGTTGCAAAGGCCAGCGACGGTCGGATCATTCGAGCGTCAGCGTGAAGGAGTTTGGACCATCCGGCGAGACGTCGGCCGTCAGCCCCGAGGTTTGGAACTCCTTGTACTTTGCCGGAAGAAGAGGCTTCTCGATCAGCGGGTAGTCGATGGTCGGGTCGGGGTTGGGAGGCAGGTTTTGGAGGAACTCGCTCTTGGTGACGCTGATCCGGTGGGGACCGGCCACGACCCCCTCATATTCCTTGAACGTTTTCATCCGGAAAAAACCAGCGGAGTCGGTGTGGCCGATCGCCACCTTGCCACGGGCTTTATCATCCGGACTGTTCGACTCAAACATCACCGTGGCTCCGCCGCAGGGCTTGCCTTGATAGATCACGGTGCCCGTCGCAGAAAACACCTGCGGCCGCATCTTGGTCCATTTGTCGTCGACGCGTTTTGTGCAGCCGACGATCGTCGCCGTGAACAGGACGCAGATACAGGCGAGCCGAATTGCCGAGGTCCGAATGATCATGGCATACCGGACCCCTCGCCGCCGTTGCGCGTGCCCAGAGCGCCCCAGACGCCCGCGATGCTGCTGCCCGTTGGACCGGCGCTCCCCTGGGTCGACGATGCGTCCGCGGTGCCATTGTCGATCGTTTCAGCGATCCAGAGCACCGCTCCGTCGCCCATCATCACCTGAACGCCTCCGGGGTGTCTGCTTCGGGGAGGAACGACTGCCCGCTGCCAATCGGTGCTGTTGCCGCTATTACGGTTGGCACAGACCGGCCCGTTGGGCTGGAGCATCGTGTTGAAAAGCATGACGCGGCCTGCGTACATGTTGCTGCCCGGTACGACATATTCCCTGCCGTTCGCGGCCGGAGTGTAGCCAGTATCGCCCAGATAGACGGACCGGCAGGTTCGGGGACTGCGTTCTGCACTGTCGTTGGACGAGGTGTAGGTCGCCCACCTGTCGTTCACGACACGCCGCACATTCGATCCGTCGGTATAGAGGTTGCTGAAAGCAAACTCCGCCATGGCGATCGTCTTCGAGACGCCGTCTGTTGCGTCGCGGAAACGCACCCCCTTGTTGAGACCGAACAGGCCTCGGCCAACGCCTACCGGAGTGGTGGCCGGCGATGCCGCGCAGACCGTCCCTTCTTCGCACATCAGGTTGCCGAGTTTATCGCCCGCTGAGAGAAGGTAATTGCTGTGTCCCGCCTCGGTGGCGAGTGTTGGTGTCGATGCATCCGAAGGACAGAGCGCGGTTTTGATCCGGGTTCGGAATATGGGATTCGACCCTGGATCCGGCCTCGTCCCTGAGGCGATGATCTGGTCGTAGAGGGTCGCCTGTTCGCAGAACGGAAGCATCGGGACGAAGCCGCTATAGCCACCGGAACCGGCCGGATAGGTCGTTCCATAGTTTGAGGAACTCGGTCCGCCGCAGCCATAGGGGAGCGAGTTCTTGGCGTCGTGATGGGCGTGCATCGCGATGCCGAACTGTTTCAGATTGTTGCCGCAGTTGGAACGGCGGGCCGATTCGCGGGCCGACTGCACGGCCGGAAGAAGGAGCCCGACGAGCACGCCGATGATGGCGATGACGACGAGCAGTTCGACCAGCGTGAAGCCCGGGGAACGAACGGCCTGCGGGGCCGTCGAAGGGCGGCAATGGAAGTCGGGAACGGCCATTTTTTGCAAGTCCTACGCGGTGAAACAAGGAGCGGAGATTTCCCCCCGCTCTCTCTTTCAACGGTAGGCCTCTACGGCCGCCGTTGCCATTAGCCAATTGGCTAATGGCCCTTCAATTTCGATGTTTTCGTCGATGAAACGCCCGCCTCTGGCCTGGGTGAACCCTGCTCAGAAACATCGATCTGGGCGTCGTAGTCCAGCTTTTTGACCTTCGCCCTGATCCTTGTGCCGCTGCCTGTCACCGTTTCGACCGAAAACTTTCCACCGAGCCGTTCGATCCGCTCCCGCATCCCAGTCAGGCCGAAGTGGCCCTGATCCGGCCCAGCCTGCGTGCCCTCCGCAAACCCCCTGCCGTCGTCCGCCACGCTGAGTTCGACCGAACCCAAAAGAGGGTCGAACCGTGTCACAACGTCGATCTGGCCGGCGTCGGCGTGGGCGAGGGCGTTGTGGATCGCCTCCTGGGCCACGAGCAGCAGGTTGCCAGCCAGGAACTGGGGCAGTTCGAAGGGCTCACCCTTGACCTGCACGTCGATGTGCTCGGCATGGCCGTGGCCTGTCTGTCTGGCGATGGTCGCCAGCGAATCGGCGAACGAGGTGCCCGCGACCGGCATGGTGCGGAGGGCCCAGACCGAGCCGCGGAGTTCCTCGGCGGCGTGGTTGACCATCTTTTGGGCGACGGCGAGATGTTCCCAAGGGTCCCGGGCTGGAGTGTCGCCCGAGGCCCGGCAGGCGCCGAGCTGAAAGTCGATCCCACGGAGCGTCTGCAGCAGGGTGTCGTGGAGGTTGGCCGCGAGCCGGTTTCGTTCCCGCAGGGTCGCCTGGAACTCCACGGCCGCATTTCGTCGCGAGCCCATCTCCCGGGCCAAAATCGCCGATTGGGCGGCCATCTCCCGCCGCAACAGCCAGACCCAGGCGAGCATCCCGGCCAGGACCGCAAGGACTCCCGCCAGCAGGGCCGCCAGTCGCCGTGGCGTCCACCAGGAGGGCGTCGAGAGCACGCTGACATCGGCGATCGAACGGAGCTGGAGACCGACCTGCTGGAGCACGGGATCGGCGACCACCGAGGCTGTCTCCTCGTCGCCATGCAACTGGATCTGCAGGACACCTGTGACCTCGACGTCGCTGCCCGGCGTCAACTGTCTGAAGGGCTCGATGTTGAATCCCTCGAACACCGAGGGAACGACCGCCGCTCCGCTGGAGAGCGACAGCAGCACCATGCCGGGGCGGGTCTCTTTGATCTCGATGAGCCTGGCGGGAAACGTCACCAGGCAGCCGTCGTAGCTCGTCGGCTCGGCGATGTCGGTCTTCATCCGGGCTTCGTTGTTGATTCTGACGACCTCATCGGGAGCGATCCGTACCGGTGTGAGCGGAGACTCGTGGCCGATTCGCCTCACGATCGCCTCGATGATTCCTGCCGCCTGACGGCTCATGTCGAGGAATCCGGCCACCTTGACGCGGTCGCCGGGCGTGAGCGAGATGGCGGAGGGCGTGTTGACCCGCAGGCCGACGAGACCCTGCTGGAGGTAGATGAACTGGCCGGGCACGGCGCAGGTGACGATGCCCTCCGTCTGGATGCGGTGGCCCGTGATCGACTCGAACCTGTAGCCGCCGATTTCGTCGAGCGGAACACGCGGCGAGTCGAATGGCTCAGAAGGCGGCGATTCAATCACATCCAGATCTTCGGCAGAGGCGATCCAGATCGATGGGCAGAGAAAATCGCCGCGGGTGTTGCGGATCGCCCCGAGGACACCCACCATCCTCACCGTCGCGTCGACGATCTTTTCCGGGGGCATTGCGAGCAGCCGCTTGGAGAGTCGGGCGACCATGCGCCGTGACGCCACCTCGACCACGAGCTTCCAGTGGGGGCCGTCGTCTCGAAACCCCTGCACGATGCCCGACAGTTCAACCCGCTTGCAGTTGTCGGCACCGTGAAAGAGCCGGGCCGGCTCCGGCCTGGACGGCGGCGGCGATTCAGCAGGGCCGAGAACCCGCATCTTCTGGAGCATGATGACCGGGGCGTAACCACCCCGGTCGAGCATGCCGGTCACCTCGACCTCCTCGCCGAGCGGGAGCGAATTGCGGAGCTTGACCCAGTGCTCGTCGCCGGCGAGGTGCATCGCCTTCACATAGATGCCCGCCGTGTCATCCTGGATCGCGAAGAAAAACTGATCTGCGTCAGCGAGTGTCACGATACCGCGGGTCGTCAGGCTCGCGGTCCGGCTCCTCGCAGCCGCCGGAAGCGAGAGAATCTCGGCGATCGGCGTGATGCGGACAGCCGGAGATTCGCCGACCGGAACGGCTGACGGGCGGACATTCTCTTCACCGACGTCGCCGCGAACAATGGCTCCAGAACAGAGCAATGCCGCGACAACGAGCCAGCAAGGGATTAGCCCAGCCCTGATCCGATGCCTGAAGTCCATGCAGCCAATATACAGCCCAATACCGGCTCGAACCCCAGCGAATGAGGTGACCCGGCCAGGCGTTCCTGCGGAGATGAATCAGGCCGCACGCCGGCGGTGGGCCGACAGGGCCGCGATCGCGACACCGATGCCGGTGATCACGATCGCCGACGGTTCGGGCACGACGACCATCTGCATCTGCATCACCTGCCCGCCATTGGCGGCGACCGTGGAAACGGTGACCGACTTGGAAGCATCGTACTGGGCGAGGGTCTGGTAGGAGAGGCCGTTGTAGAGCACAGACCCGCCGACATCCTCAACGAAGTAGTTGAACGTCGCCCCCGAGATGCTCGAGAGGAAGTCCGACGCGGTGTTCGTGAAGAATCCGCCTGTCAGCGTGCCGAGTCCCACGGCGGACTGCGAGAAGTAGACGTTCACTGCGTTGGCCGATGAAAGCGAACTGAGAAACGCAGTGCCGCCGGTCAGTTTCAGCAGGTCGTTGCCGCTGTTGGCGACGTTTGAGTAGTCGGGATTGGCCTGATTGAATTCGAACGCGAAGCCGGTGCCAGCCGAGGGATCGAGCGCGATGGCCGAGAGAATTCCGGGGGAGTTACCCGGACCGACGAGGCCGGCACCGGCGAGCGTACCGGCGAGCGTGCCCGTGCCGCCGAGCGAGGCACCTGCCGCCACGGAAACGTTCGGGCTCTGCAGGCTGCCGTTGACGACAAGTCGGCCGTTGCTCACCGTTGTGTCGCCCGTGTAGGCGTTCGCCCCCAAGAGCGTGAGCGAGCCGGTGCCGATCTTGTTGAGGGCCGCTGTCGTCGTGCCACCGATGGCGTTGGCAAACGAGACGTTGTTGCCGTTGGTGTCGAGCGTGGCGACGGTGCCCGCCTTCGTGTCGAACGTGAGCCGATCCGAAATGTCGGCCGTGTTGCCAGTCGCCCACTGGAGCGTGCCGTAGCCGACATTGCTATCCGTGCGGGTCGTGCCCGAGCCGATCGTGATCGTGCCTGTGCCAAGATTCACGGCCGAGGCGAAGTTGAGCGTGCCGTACATGACGCGGGTACCGCCTGAATAACTGTTGGTGCCGCGGAGTGAGAGAGTTCCGCTGCCGTTGGCCTTCGAGAGCGTCGCGGCCCACGTGCCGGTGTTGGTGATGTTGCTGGCGAACGTGACGTTGTTTGCGCCGGTGTCGAAGTAGCCGGTCATCGCTGCCGACCCGGTGCCGATCTGGAGCCGGCCGGAGATGTCGTCCGTATTGCCGGGCGCCCACCGCAATTCGCCGTTCGTCATCTGGACGGTGCTCGCCGTGGGAATGGCGCCGCTCGTGAATGCCAGGGTATTTTGATTGACATTGGTCGGGCCGGTGTAGGTATTCGCGCCGGAGATCGTCCAGGTTCCGTTCCCCTGCTTTCTGACGCCGACAACGCTTCCGACACCGTCGGCAATGACTCCGCTGAATTCCCCGGAAGCGGTATTCCCGGCGTTGAGTGTGAACGTCTTGGCACCGCTGCCGGTGACGACCACACCTCCCGAGATCGAAAGAGTGCCGGAGTCGAGTTGCAGCGTGCCGCCGCCGGACGTGCCGGCGAGTGCGATCACCTTGTCGGACGTCTCAGAGGCCCCGAGCCATCGCAGCGTGCCGCCGTTGGTCGTCGATCCGAGTGAGATCGTGCCACTGGTGCCGATGGAACTCGCCGCGCCGGCCATGCCGATCTTTGCGACATAGAGCGTGCCCTGATTCACCGAAACACTGCCGGTGAAGGCACTGGTTTCAGACGTCAGATACCCGCTGCCGGCACCGGTTTTGACGAATGAGATCACCGAACTGCCCGCACCAGCCGGGATTGCGCCCTCGAGCCTGACGTTGCCTGAACCTCCGAGCGTGAGCGTCTTGGCGCCTTCGTTCGGCGCGGTCCAGTCGCTCGTGATCGTGAGCTGCTGGCCGCTCGTCGCCGAGTTGATCGTCGCCCCGCCGGTCGCCCCGCCGAGGGCAAATGCCCGGTTCGTCGACTCCGTGCCACTGCCCGTCCAGGTGAACGTTCCCGAAGTCGCTGCGTTGCCGAGCGAGATCGTGCCCCCTGAGCCGAGGACGCCGTTCAAACCACTGTTCCCCACAGTCGACGACGTCAGCAGGCCCCGCTGGACGTTCAGACCGCCTGAGAAACTGTTGCCGGTGTTGGTGAGCTGGAGCGTGCCGTTGGCGAGCGTGACGGCGCCCGAGCCACTGATGAGCGTGCCGACGTTTCCACCCTGATTGTCGGTGCGGGCGAAGACGAGCGAGCCTCCCAAGTCCACTGCGATACCGCTGGTGGAGGCGATCGATCCCGTTGTGCCGCCATTGCCGATCTGCAGCGAGCCGCCGTCGATGGCCGTCGCACCCGTATAGCTGCTCGAGCCGGTGAGGATGAACGTGCCAGTGCCCGACTTCGCCAGGCCGCCCGTGCCCGCGATCGCACCGGAGAACGAGGTCGACGTGTTGTCGCCACCAGTCGTGAGCGTGTTGCCGCCGAGCGTGACCGATCCAGCTCCGGCGAGCGAGCCGATCGCGTCGCTGCCGCCGAGGGCGAACGTGGCGGCACTTTGGACGGTGACGGCAGCAGTGTCGGCAAGCACGTCCGCTCCGGTCGTCGAGAGTGTGCCGTCATTGACGTTCACGGCACCCGTGAGGGTGTTGGCACCGCCAAGCGAGAGCACGCCCGCTCCGGTCTTCGTGAGGCCGGCGGATCCGGAAAGATTACTGTTGATCGTCGTGGTGCCCGCCGACGCGGTGAGCGTGTTTTTGGCCGAATCAACGCCGCCGAGCGCTATTTCGCCGCCGGTGACGGTGTAGCCGCCGACATTGAACAGCATCCCGTTGTTCGCCGATACACCACCGGCATCGACCGTGACCGTGCCGGGAGTGCCCGAGAAGTCAGCTGCCTTGGCCGGGTTCCAGGCACCACCGCTCCAGTTCGTGCCGCCGGTGGCCGTCCATGCCCCGTCTCCACCGGTGCCATTGAGCCAGTTGAGTAGCTGGGCGGCGGTGTAGGTGATATTGATGTCGTTGCCCGCACTCGCGAGTGCGAAGGAGCCGCCGTTGTAACCCGTGAGCGTGTTGTTGAGCGTGAACGCGGCCGAGTCAAACGAGGATCCGAAGCTCGTTGCGCCCAGGATCTTGAAGACCTTGTCGGTCGAATTGTCGAAGTTGGCGGCACTGCCCGAGAGATTGATGACGAACTTCGAGCCGCTGGAGTTGGCGAACGTGAGAGCCCCGGTCGAGAGCAGATCCCAGCCGGTGCCCGCGGCGAGCGAGGCGTTCGTCATCTGGATATTGAGCGAGCCGCCGCCGCCGAGCGTGGTCGCCCCGGTCGTGAGGATGCCGACCGCGGCCGCGTCGCCGGGGTTCACCGTGCCGGAGATGCTGACGCCGCCGAGCACGGTGCCGGCACCGCTCAGCGTTTTGCCCGACGTGAGCGACAGGCCACCCGTTACGGCGGTCACGTCGTAGGTCGCCCCGGAGGCGACATTGAACGCCGACGACCCAACCGAAGCCGCCGAACCCAGAGCGAGGGTGCCGTCCGAGACCGTCGTGGCTCCAGTGAACGTGTTGGCGTTCGTGAGCGTCAGGCTGCCCGCCCCGGCCTTTGTCAGGCTGCCCGCACCACCGATCAGGCCCGCGTAGGAGTCGGTCGTCGCCTGGTCGAACGTGATACCGGCGTTGTTGGAGAGCGTGATGTTGTTCCGCAGGCTGGAGGTCGTGCCCACGAGCGACCCGCCTGAGGCGGTGACATTGCCGGTGTATGTGTTGGTGCCGGTCAGCGTCACGGTGCCGGCGCCCGTCTTCGCGAGCGAAATCACCGAGCCTGCAGTCGTGCCCGATCCATCTGCGATCACCCCGGAGAATGCCAGATCGCCCGCACCGCCGAGCGTCAGCGTTTTATTGCCCGAGCCCGACACGCGCAGGTTGCTCGAGATCGAGAGCAATTGGCCGGCGGTAGCGCTTGTGATCGTGGCACCGCCCGTAGTACCCGACATGGCGAAGACCTTGCTTGTGGTCTCCGTGCCGCTGCCGATCCAGTTGAGGCCGGCCGCGGTCGAGCCGCTGCCGATCGCGATCGTGCCGCTCGTGCCGAGAGAACTGACCGAGCCGGCCGCGGCGCCGAGGCTCGCGGCCGCAAGTGTGCCGCCGTTGAGAGAGACGTTGCCGGTAAACGCGTTCGCCGTGCCGGAGAGCGTCACCGTGCCCGTACCGGTCTTCAAAAAGCTGATCACCGAGCTGGCCGGACCGGCTCCGATCAGTCCGGAGAAACCTATGTTGCCGTTGCCGCCGAGCGTGAACGTCTTGTTGCCCGTGCCGCTGATGAAGAGGTCGCTCGTGATCCCGACAAGACTGCCGCCCGTGCTGTTGCTGATCGTGCCGCCGCCCGTGGTTCCAGCCAGCCGGAAGACTTTGCTCGTCGTTTCAGTGCCGCTACCGATCCATTTGAGTTCGGCGCTATTGCTCGACCCTCCCAGTTGAATGGTCCCCGAGGTACCAAGCGCACTGGCCAACCCTGCCGCCGATCCAAAGTTTGTGGCATTGAGAAAACCGTTTGCCGACACCAAGACCGGCCCACTGAATGTGTTGGAAGTCCCCGAGATCGTAACGCCGCCCGTTCCGCTGTCCTTCGAGACGCCGCCCGTGCCGCTGATGACACCGGTCAGAAAGGCCAGAGACCCAGCTTGTGCGTTTTGCAGGCTGAGCGTTCCAGTGTTGATGACGATGTCGTTGGTGATCGTGACCTGGGGCCTTGTGCTTCCCGTAGCAGTACCCGACTGAATCGAAATTCTTCCAAACCCGGTGTTCTGCGAACCGGCATTCGCCTCGAACGATAGCGGGTTGCCTGCAATCGTCAGCATCGAGGACCCGTTTCCGCCAGAACCGGAAAATGTCAGGGTGTTGAGACTGAACGTACCGGCGACATCGTTGTTTGTGGTAACAGTAGCGCTGCTCGCCATGCTGCCCGTGAAGACCAGTGACGTGGTGCTGCTGCTCACCGGGGTCGACGACCAGTTCGTTCCGGCCGACCACTGTGTGGTCCCTGATGCCGGAACGGTGTACGTGTATGTGACGGGAGCGGCAATCGATGACGTCGCGCCGAATGCCACAGCGGCGGCGATGGCAGCGAGGGCAAGTCTTGAGTTCGAAAGCATTTGCTGCGCTCCGAGAAAGTACTTCAGTGAAAACAATCTGGATGCCATGGACTCAATTCCCGACTGCAAAAGATGAAGACTGGTCGTGCGACGGAGAAAATGCCCCCCCCTTTTCCTTACGAATACTATTTCTGGTTCCCGACCACCGCTATTAGCCATCTGGCTAGGGAGAAATTGTTTTGATCGAATTGCCGTAGAATGAATCGTGAAAGCCCGCGAAATTTCCCTTAAATAAAGTTTCCGGATCCCCGAACCATGGGTCCCCCCAAGGCCTCCACTCCCCCCATCCGGCTGATGCTGGTCGACGACCATGCCGTGATGCGGGCAGGGCTGGCCAACCTGCTCGGTTCTGGGCTGGGGTTCGAGGTCGTGGCCCAGTCGGACGACGGCGAGACGGCCATCCGGCTCTGGCCGAAGTTCAAGCCCGACGTCTGCCTGCTCGACATGACGATGCACGGGATCGACGGTGTCGAGACCCTGAGCCGACTGCGGAAGGTGGCCCCCGCCGCCCGGGTGCTGATGCTGACCTCGTCCGATTCAGCCGAGGACATGGCCCGGGCGATGAAGGCCGGGGCCAACGGCTACGTCACCAAGAACGTCCAGCACAAGGAACTGTTCGACGCCATCCGGGAGGTCCATGCCGGAGGCCGACCCGTGAGCAGTTCAACGATCATCGAGTCGCGGCCCACGACGGCCGAGACCGGCGGATCGCCGCTGACGCCCCGGGAGATCGAGGTCGTGGCCCTGATGCGGGAGGGCTTCACCAATCAGGAGATTGGCAGGCTGCTCGGCATCTCGACCCACACCGCCAAGGCCCATGTCGCAGGCGTGCTTGAAAAACTCAACGCCAGCGACCGTACCCAGGCCGTCGCCCGTGCCTTCGACCTCGGCCTGCTCAAGGCCGCCCATCTGCAGGGCAGACCGAAAATCTGACCGGAGGATCTCTCATGCCAGCCTTCCGCCGATTGTGTTTCCTGCTCGCACTTTCGTTGCCGGTGCATCCGGCCGCGAGCGCCGCGACATTCCACGTGGCTCCCACGGGCGACGACGCCGCCGCAGGCACCGCCGCGGCACCGTTTCGCACGGTGCAGCGCGGGGCCGAGGCGGCCCAGCCCGGCGATATCGTGCTCGTTGCACCCGGCATCTACCGGGAGCGGGTGGCACCGCCCCGTGGCGGCGCCGATGGAAAGCCGATCCTGTTTCGATCGAAGGAACTCCACAGGGCGGTCATCAAGGGATCGGATCTCTGGAAGCCGGTCTGGAAGCAGGAGGGCGGCCGCGTCTGGTCGGGCGAGGTCGATCCGAAACTGTTCACCGACGCCTCCCAGGTCGATGGCCCCAATCCGTTCGAGATCGGCTTCGCGAGCACCCCCTACGGCCGCGAGGGAAAGCCCGAATACGAGCGGCACCTCAAGAAGGAGCGGGCGGGGAATCCCAAGGCCGATCCCGACCTCGTCTACAGCCTCGGCCAGGTGTTCGTGGACGGCCAGATCCTGCGGCAGGCGCCTTTTCGCAAGGAGATGGAGCAGGAGCCTGGGCGCTGGTGGTATGACCGGTCAGGTCGGCGGCTATTCGTGCACTTCGCGGCCGACGGCCCGGAGGGGCACGAGGTCGAGATCACGACCAGGCGCCGGATCTTCGCGCCCCACGAACGCGGGCTGGGCCACATCGAGATCGAGGGCTTCGTCTTCGAGCACTGTGGCAACCAGTATCCGACCGACTTCTGGATCAAGGAGAAGCCGCAGAATCAGCAGGCGGGCGCCGTCGGCACGCGGAGCGGCCACCACTGGAAGATCAGGCGCAACCTGATCCGGCTGGCCGCCGGCGTCGGCCTCGACATCGGCAAGGAAGGGTCCGAGGAAAAGGATCTGGAGATCGGCGACCGCAGGCGGGCCGGCACGCCTGGGCACCACGTCGTCGAGGAAAACTGGATCCTCGACAACGGGGCCGCCGGCACGGCGGGCTACTTTCCGACCCGGGTCGAACTGCGGCGGAACGTCGTCGTCGGCAACAACGCCCTCGGATTCACCGGCCAGAAGCGATGGGAAAGCGCCGGGATCAAGCTCCACGGCCCCAAGCATTCGCTGATCGAGGGCAACTTCACCGCCTGGAACAACGGCGCCCCCGGGATCTGGTGCGACCAGGGGCCGGGCACGGAGACGCGGCTCCTCCGCAACACGAGCATCGGCAACAGCAAGGGAATCGACTTCGAGATCGGCGGCAAGGACAACGCCGTCGTCGCCGCCAACGTGCTGATCGACAACGACGTCGGGATCTCGCTCCGCGAGGCAGGCCACGTGAGCCTGCTGCACAATATCGTTCTCGGTTCGAAGAAGGCGGCCGTCGAGTGCGCCGTCGAGAAGAGCCGCCCCGGCAATTGGTCGGCCGAGAATGTCAGCTGCCACGACAGCCTGATCGCGGCGCCGGGGTTGCTCGTCAGCGTGACCCGGCCCGACTACATGCGGAGCGCCGGCAGACGGTTCGACCGCAACCTCTACGGGGCCGATCCTGCCGAGGCGAAGTGGGCGTTTGCCGCACCGAAGCCCGTCCCCGAGCCGTTCACGGCCTGGCGCGAACTGCTCGCGAAGTTCAATGACGGCAGCGATGCCGACGGGGCCAGCACCGCCGCAGGCGGCATCGAGCACTTCTTCGACCCGGTCTCGATGGACCTCGTGCTGCGGATCCCGGAGCAGGCGGCGATTCCCGCCTGCCCGGCCGACAAGCGGCTGCCGACCGACTTCTTCGGCAAGCCGTTCGCCTCCGGCACGGCCACGTCACCCCCCGGTCCGTTCGCCGGACTCAAGCCCGGCGGCAACCGCTTCCGGCTCTGGAGCGGCCCGCTGCCCGAGCTGCCGAGCGTTGCCACAGTCCCGGACCACGAGCCGACGAACGACGCCGAGGTGCAGGCCCAGAACCGGTATCTCGACACGATGTCGAACGCCGACTACGCCAACTGGCTGGCGTTCGTGTCAAAGCAGGAGCCGGAGCGGCAGGAGTGGCTGAAGACGCTCGAGCGGCAGCTGGGGTCGTTCTACGGTCCTCCCTACATGCGGGACCTGGCCAAAGGCAGCCCCAAGATCACTGCCGAGAACGACGCCTGGGCCTACGTCAAGGATGATCCCGCCCTGCCCCGGATGCTGATCATCGGCGACTCGATCTCCCGCAGCTACACCGCGCCGGCCCGGCTGGCCCTCGCCGGCAGGGCCAACGTCCATCGGGCTCCGGCCAACTGCGGTCGCAGCGACTACTTCTTCAAGCATGGCGAAGACTGGCTCAGGCAGAACGGCAGCAATCGCTGGGACCTGATCACGGTGAACTACGGGATCCACGACTACGACAAGAAGCCCGAGCAGTTTGCCGACAACCTGCGGAAGATCATCGCCCGGCTGCGGGAGACGGGGGCCAGAATCCTCTGGGTGCGGACGACCCCCTGGGGACGGGCCGACGACGACCTCTCGATCGATCGCAGCCCCAAGACCAACGAGACCTCCGACGCGGTGGCGAAGGCCGAGGGACTCGAGATCGTCGATCTCCACGCCCTGTTGATCGACGAACGCGGTCGCCTGCAGGCCGCCGATCGAACCCACTGGAAGGACGAGGCCGCCGCCATCCTCGGCAAGGCGGTGGCGAAGGCGGTCGAACCCCATCTCGTCAGGCAGGGCGGTCGAGCACCTGATCGAGATCGATGAGCCGCCGCCGCAGGCTTTTGAAATCGACCGACTGCACCGGGCCTTCGGTCCGCACGGCCATCGATGCCGCCACGCCGGCCGATTCGGCGAGGATCATCCAGACCGGCTCCATCCGGATCGAGGTCATCGCGATGTGGCTCGCCGAGCAGCAGACCGGCACGAGCAGGTTTCGGCATTCTGCCTCGGGTGGCACGATCGACCGGTAGGGGATCTTGTAAATGCCGCGGTGGACCTCGTCGAGATAGAGCATCGAGAACTCGCCCCCTTGGAGCGCGACCTTTCCGTCGAGCGGAAACATCGCATACGGCCAGTCGTCGACGCCGTAGGAGGCGAGGCCGACCGAATCCTCGGGATCGGTCGTGCCCTCGAGGTCCCTCTGGGTGACGACGTAGCCCGACACCATCCGGCGGGCCTCGCGGACATAGAGCTGGTGCGGCCAGCCCGCGGTGTCGTCGAAGGCGCCGGGCTGGAAGCCGACCGTGAGGGCGAGCTGCCGGAGTTTCTCGGGAACGGAGGGGTCGGTGCGGAGAAACTGGGTCATCCCGCGCATGAAGTTTTGGTGAAACTTCCAGATCCGCGACCGCTCGGCCCAGTCGCCGTCGGGATAGCCGGCGTTGCAGCCGTAGACCGTGGGGGCGAGCAGGCTGCGGGCGAGGTTTCCGCCGCCGAGCGCATGCACCCGGCCACCGGCCACCTCGTAGACGCCTAGCTTCCGCATCCGCCGGCCGTTGAGATCGATCCCGGCCGCGAATGCACGGCGATAGACCTCGAAGGTGCGGGGGTCGTAGTCGGCGGGCGGATCGAGCGGCAGCCGGTCTCCCTCGAAGGCGAATTTCCAGCGGAAGCCGTAGCCCATCGTGAGTTTGTCGGCGCTGCCGAGCGGCCCCATCTCGATGTTCTGAAGCAACGGCAGCAGGCCGCTCGTGGGATCGCCCGGGGTGACATAGGGATCGACCTCGTAGGCCGCCATGTTGGGCCGGACGCCGGCGAGCGATTCGCCATGTCGCTCCTGCGACTCGCGGCCAAACGTGTATGACACGCCCGCCTTCGCCATCAGGTCGCCCTCGTAGGAGCAGTCGATGAAGACGCGGGCCCGGACGGCTCGGTCGCGGGGTGTGGTCGGCGTCGCGACCGGACAGCCCATCGGATCGGGCGGTGCATGGTCGAGCAGGATCGACGCGATCTTCGCGTCGGCCAGTTGGACGTCCGCCAGGCGATGCTCGAAGACGACCTCGATCCCGTGCTCGCGGACGAGATCGAGAAACCTGGCCCGGTAATGGGCGTCATCGCCGCCGTCCTTGAGGATCTTCCGGGCCATGCCGCCGACGGCCTCCTTGCGTCCCCAGTCGATGTGGCTCAGGCCGCCGCCCGTCATGCCGCCGAGCCAGCGGCTCGGTTCGACGATCACGACCCGGCAGCCCTCGCGGCTTGCCGCGACGGCGGCCACGACGCCGGCGGCCGTTCCGCCGTAGACGCAGACATCGGCCACGATCGCTGCATCGGTCGGCTGGCCGCGGAGTTCGAGGCCCCATCCGCCCGCGAGGGCGGCGCCGCAGCCTGCCACGAACTGTCGCCGGGGGATGCTCATGAGAGGGACTCCTGTTCGAGGTCTGCGAGCCGGGCAACAACCTCGGCGAGTTGCCGCTCGACCGCAGCGAGGCGGGCCTCGAGCGAATGCTCTGGCGAAGCTCGGGGCTTTTCGGCGCTGGGGCGGGTTTCCGTCGAGACGGTC
This sequence comes from Candidatus Kuenenia stuttgartensis, assembly GCA_945897435.1. GTDB lineage: Bacteria > Planctomycetota > Planctomycetia > Pirellulales > UBA1268 > RGVT01. The sequence continues at coordinate 24,237 of CAMDFJ010000007.1, forward strand.
TCGGCGGTCGCGGTCGGCTGGTCTGCGGTGCCGATCTGTGACCGGACCTTTTCCAGTTTTTCCGCCGGCAGCAGTCCGTGGGTCAGCATCCGGCCGCGGCCGGGGGGCGAGAGCCAGACGATCAGTTGCTTGGCCGCGAGCGAGTCGAGGTGGGCCCGCAGCAGGTCGAGGTCGGGAATCGGATCCATCCGGCTGGCCCGGCCCCGCAGGTCGCCCTCGCTCTGCTCGCCGCGAAGGAGCAGTTCGCCCATGATCGCCAGTTGCTCCTTCTCGACCCCGAGCCATTCGTAGGCCAGGTGGCGATAGCGGGGAATCTTGCCGCTGCCGAAAACCTCGGCCGCCGCGCCGCTCGCCCGCAGCCCCTCGATCGCCCGCATCACCTGCTCCTCGTCGAGCGTCATCAGCGGGTCGCGGTTGCTCTTCTGGTTGCAGCCGGTGACGAGGGCATTGAGCGAGAGCGGATACTGGTCGGGGGTGGTCTTCGCCTTCTCGATCAGCGTGCCGAGCACCCGCCGCTCGTTGGCGTCGAGCGGGCGAATCGCCTTGCCCGCGGAGGGATCATGCATCGGGCGTCCTCGCCTGGCCTGGGAAGGGGTGTGACCGTGAACTGGAGGAAACAGTTCCGAGTCTGGCAGCGGGCGAGCGGCATGAATAGCCCCGGCTCAGGCGAGCAGGTCGGGAATTACCTTCGCCTGCTCCTTTCCCAAACTCGGCCGTCGCTGGCACCACTCAGTCCGCGAGCTTGCCCGCCTGGGCCCGGAAAAACTCGCGGCCCCAGATGTCGAGCGTGGGCAGGTCGGCTGCCCGCACGAAGGCCCGCACGTCCTCGCGGGCCCGCGACCAGTCGATCGAATCGATCTTCTGCTCCAGGGCCCGCAGGCACCAGCGCCGATCGACGTCGGGGGCAGTGCCGGCCCAGGGGCCGGTCTGGGCGAGCGCCGCGGCGAGCAGCCGGTAGTTCACCGGCGTTCGGCGGGCCGTATACCAGATGAAGTCGAACCAGTCGCGACCCTTGAGATAGCGGCGGCAAAGCACGGCATGGAGCTTGCCGGCGAACAGGCTGGACGGGTCGTGGGCGACCGTGGCCTGCGGAAACGGGAAGTCGAGGTAACGCGTCTCGAAACTACCGCCGGCAGGAGGATTCGTGTCGACCTCCAGCTTGATGCGGACCATCCGGGCCGGTCCCGTGGTCGGCCGGTACTGCAGCTGGAGCAGGTCGCCGAGGGAGTCGTCCTTGAGAAACGCGGTGCGCACGGCCTGATCGACGCGGGAGCGATCCACGAACTCGATGTCGTAGCCGTAGGCGGTCATTTCGCGACGAATGACCGGCAGGTAGGGCTCCAGTCGAAACCTGGCGTCGGGTGCCTGCAGGGTGAAGTCGAGATCCTCGGAGAACCGCGCGAGCCCGTGCAGAATCCGCAGGCAGGTTCCCCCCTGAAATGCGGCGTGGCGGAAGAAATCGGTGCGGGCGAGCGCCGCGAGGACCACCTCCTGCGTGATCTCACGGATGGCGCGATCCTCCTCCAGCGTGGAGCTGCAGCCATACGCGGCCAGCCGTTCCTGGATCAGCGCGATCGACATCCGGCCACCTCCCTGCCGAGCCCGGCGAGAAATCTTCGCACCCGCTGCGAGCGATAGTTGGCGGCGAGCGAGCTGCACTGCTCGGGCTGGATCTCCGCGACGCACTCTGGCGGGAGCCGCAGGCTCTCGATGAGCGGCTCGACGCCCCTCCAGTCGGCCCGGCGCACCGATACGTAGTCCGCCAGGGCCTTGAGCGGTGTGGCGATGAAGGCTGCCTGCCGGTCGCCTCTGGGGACCCGCGAGACGTCGGCAAAGAGCTTCCGCTGGGGAACGCGATCGAAGCGAAACGAGCCGATCGGCGTCTGAAACTGGCGGCTTCTCGCGTCGCAGACGCTCGTCACCGTCTCCACCGCCTCTGGCAGCCAGCCGTGGAATGCGAGCGCTGCTTCGAGGCTCACGTAGCTCGGTCCCATGATGCGCTGGGCGATCGCGAGCGAGTCGATCGGGCGGTCGCGATAGCGGGCTCCCAGGCAATAGAGCCCGCGGCAGATGCGGATGACTTCGCCGGCCGCGAGGGCGCGTTTGACGAGCGCAGCCTCGGCATCCGCCGATCCACGCACCCACGCGGCCACCTCGGCCCGCGTGAACACGCCGGCTGGTGACGAGGCGAGGGCCAGTTCCGTAAGTCGCTGCATATGTGCATGATACTGTCAGAAAATGACAGTTTCCAGCACGAATAATGGCCCAACCATGACGGACTCTCCAGATGGCCATTCGGCCGCCCGATGGTGACGTCCGGCTGGAGGAGCGGCTCAGGCGAGCAGGTCGGGAATCACCTTCGCGTGCTCGACGCCGGTGAGCTTCTGGTCGAGGCCGAGGTACCGGTAGGTGAACCGCTCGTGGTCGAAGCCGAGCAGGTGGAGGACGGTGGCATGGAAGTCGCGGATGTGCACCGGGTCTTTGACGATGTTGTAGGAGAAGTCGTCGGTCTCGCCGTAGATCTGGCCGCCGCGGGCGCCGCCGCCGGCCATCCACATCGTGAAGCAGCGGGGGTGGTGGTCGCGGCCGTAGTTCTGCTTCGAGAGTCCCCCCTGGGAGTAGACCGTGCGGCCAAACTCGCCCCCCCAGATGACGAGCGTCTCGTCGAGGAGGCCGCGGGCCTTGAGGTCCTGCAGCAGGCCGGCGCAGGGCTGGTCGATGTCCTTGCAGCCGTTGGTCAGCCGGCCGACGACGTTGGAATGGGTGTCCCAGTGGTTGAGATAGAGCTGCACGAACCGCACGCCCCGCTCCACCATCCGCCGTGCCATGAGGACGGAGTTGGCGAATGAACCGGGGTTTTTCACGTCCGGCCCGTAGAGGGCAAGCGTGCTTTCCGACTCGCTGGCGACATTCGTGAGATCGGGCACGCTGGCCTGCATCCGGAAGGCCATCTCGTATTGGGCGATCCGGGTTCGGGTTTCGGGGTCGCCAAGCTGGTCGAGCGTCCGCTGGTTCAAGGCCTGCAGTCCGTCGAGCGTCGCCCGGCGGACTGCCGACGACACGCCGGGGGGATTGTTGATGTAGAGGATCGGGTCGCCTGCGCTCCTGAAGCTCACGCCGGCGTGCTCGCCGGGGAGATACCCGCTCGACCAGAGCCGTGCACCGATCGCCTGCGGCTGCTCGGGCTTGCTCGACCGGGCGACCAGCACGACGAACGTGGGCAGGTCCTGGTTGAGGCTGCCGAGGCCGTAGCTCGTCCAGGAGCCGAGGCAGGGCCGACCCACGATCTGGTTGCCGGTCTGCATGTAACAGATCGCCGGCTCGTGGTTGATCGCCTCGGTGTGCATGCTGCGGACGAAGCAGATCTCGTCGACCATCTTCGCCGTGTGCGGCAGCAGTTCGCTCACCCACATCCCGCTCTTGCCGTGCTGGGAAAACCTGAACTTCGAGGGGGCGATCGGAAACCGCTTCTGGCCGCTCGTCATCGTCGTCAGCCGCTGGCCGTTGCGGATGCTCTCGGGCAGATCCTTGTCGTACCAGTCGTCCATCTTCGGCTTGTAGTCGTAGAGATCCTGCTGCGGCGGGCCGCCCACCATGTGAAGGTAGATCACATGCTTCGCCTTCGGGGCGAAGTGGGGCCCGATCGCGCCGGCCACCCGCTCGATGTCGGCGGTCGGCCCGGACGAGGCGTTGGCCAGGACCGTGCGGCCTCCCAGGAGCGTGGCGAGCGCTGCACCGCCGAGCAGGTGGCTGCCCTGCTCGAAGAACCGCCGCCGGGTGAGATTCAGGCCGAGTTCGTCGAGCGGGGAACGAATGGGGGGAATCATGTGCGGAGCACCTCGTCTCACTTGCAGAGCACTTCGTCCAGGTTCATCAGTTCGTTCGTCAGCATCGTCCAGCTGGCGAGCAGCACCGGATCGGAGGCCCGGGGCTTCGAGTCGCCGACGACGATCAGCCGCTTCGCATCTTCGGGATGCGAGGCATACCAGTCGGCGAGGCCGGCGAGCGACTTCTTGACGATCGCCAGTTCCTCGGCCGTGAGCGGCCGCGAGAGCAGCCGATGGGCGAGGAAATCAAACCTCGTGTCGTCTGTCTCGCCGCCGAGTTCGAGCGTCCGGTCGGCCAGCACCCTCGCCGCCTCCACAAACTGCGGATCGTTGAGCGTCACGAGCGCCTGGAGCGGCGTGTTCGTCCGCTCCCGCTTCACGCAGCAGGTCTCCCGCGAGGGGGCGTTGAAAATATCCATCGAGGTCGGGGGCGCCGACCGCTTCCAGAACCAGTACATGCTGCGGCGATAGAGGCCCTCCCCCTTGTCGCGGACGTAGGCGCGGGTGTTGCTGTCGTCCATGGCGACCGCCTCCCAGACGCCCTCCGGCTGGTAGGGCCGGACGCTCGGGCCGCCGAGCTTCTTGACGAGCAGGCCGCTGACGGCAAGGACATTGTCGCGAACCATCTCGGCGTCCATGCGAAACCGCGGGCCGCGGGAGAGCAGTCGATTGCCCCCGTCTTTCAGGAGCTTCTCGGGGGTCGCGACGGCCGACTGCCGGTAGGCGGCGCTGGTCACCATCAGCTTGAACAGCTTCTTCACGTCCCAGCCGCCCTCGCGGAATTCGACCGCCAGCCAGTCGAGCAATTCCGGGTGGCTCGGCAGTTCGCCGGTGATGCCGAAGTCGCCGCTGGAGCGGACGAGACCCGTGCCAAACACCTCCTGCCAGAAGCGATTGACGGTCACACGCGAGGTGAGCGGATGGTCCGGCGCCAGGAGCCACTCCGCGAGTCCGAGGCGATTTCGCGGTGCACCCTCCGGAAACGCCGGCATGACGTCGGGGGTGTCGGGCTGCACCTCGTCCAACCGCTTGTCGTATTCGCCGCGGTTGAGCACGAATGCCTTGGCCATCTCGTTTTTCTCGTGCATCACGTGGGCCACGGTGCCGCGTTTGCGGATCGCCGCATGCTCGTTTTCGAGCGTGGCGAGAGGGGCCGACGCCTCCTTGAAAGGCTCGTCGAAGCTCGCCAGCCACCAGTCGTAGAGGCTGCCTGCCGCCTTCACCCGTTCATCGGCCGGCAGCTTGATGACATCGGCCAGGAGCTGCGATCGGGACAGGCCCTCGACCTCGACGGCGGACAGGCTGCGGCCCCAGATCGTCAGGCTCGTCAGACCCACGCCATGTGCCGTAAGTCCGGTGGAACGCCCACCGATCGTCAGCGGCACGTCCGCGTGGATCGTGTTTTTCTTGAGTTTGTTGTTTTCGATCTTCGGCTTCTGCGGCAGGCCGTCGTAGTAGATCTTCACCCCCTCCGCCTTTCCGGAGCCGTCATAGGTGACTGAGACGAGCGTCCAGGTGTCGGGCTTGAGCTGATTCGAGGCGACGACCTTGAGCGCATCGTGGGGATAGTCATGGATCAGGTGCATCCCGACCCGCCGACCGTCGACGGAGATGTCCCAGCCACGGTGAGCATTCGCGACATCCATCCGGGCGATCACCGCGTAGCTCGAATCGTTGGCGGGCGTGCGGATCCAGAACGCCGCACTGAAGCCCTCGTCATGTTCGAAGTCGCCGCTGGCCGTGAGTTCTCCAGCCTTGCCATCGAGGAGCAGGGCGGGCGAGCCGCTCGGACCTGCCTGCCAGGTGGTCGTGGCCGTGAGCGGCAGATCGCTCTCCTTGCCAGAGATCTTCACGCGGGTCGAGCCGCCAGCCCCCTCGAGCAGGGGCAGGTGGACCAGCGGCGTGTCCTGTGGCAGCGAACTGGCCACGATCTCGGGCGGGATCACCTTCACCCAGGCCTCGAACTCCGGTTTCGCCGCCTGCCTGCGGGCAGCGACGATCTCCTTCGCCGGCGGGATGGCCTTCTCAAGTTCGGCAAACCGCGGCCGATCCTCCGGCTTCGGCACCGGCAGGATCGGCGGCGTGTCGTGCACGTTGCCGTCCATCGCCGCCTGGGTCGTGTTGTTGAAGAAGGCCGAGAGTTCGTAAAACTCCTTCTGAGAGAGCGGATCGAACTTGTGGTCGTGACAGACGGCACAGCCCGTCGTCAGTCCCATCCAGACCGCTGACGTGGTCTCGGTGCGATCCCGCGCATAGAGCACGAGATACTCATCGTTGATCGCCCCCCCTTCGCTGGTGGTGATGTTGCAGCGGTTGAAGCCACTGGCGATCCGGTTGTCGAGAACCTGTTCGGGCGTTGCGGCCTGCCCATGTTCGGTGACAAGGTCACCGGCAAGCTGGAGGATCGTGAACCGGTCGAATGGTATGTTGCGGTTGAAGGCATTCACCACCCACTGCCGGTAGGTCCAGTTCTCACGGTAGTTGTCCTTGTGGATGCCGTGGGTGTCGCCGTAGCGGGCGTAGTCGAGCCAGTAGCGGCCGCGGTGCTCCCCCCAGTCGAGGCTTGCGAGCAGCGTGTCGACGAGCCGCTCGTAGGCATCCGAATGCGGGTCGGCCACGAAGGCCTCGACGATCGCCGGCTCGGGTGGCAGGCCGGTGATGTCGAGCGAGAGTCTGCGGGCCAGAGTTCGACGATCGGCTTCGGCGGCGGGGCCGAGCCCTTCCGCTTCGAGGCGTGCGAGGATGAACCGGTCAATTGGATTCCGGACCCAGGCTTCGTTTTTCACCGCCGGCTGTTCCGGCCGCGTGGGCGGAATGAACGACCAGTGTGGCTCGTACTCCGCCCCCCCGGCGATCCACCGCTTCAGCAGTTCCTTCTGCTCTGGGGAGAGCGTCTTCTTCAGGCTCGGCGGCGGCATCATCTCCTCGGGATCTTCGGAAAAGATCCGGTCGAGCATGACGCTCGAATCTGCATCGCCGGGGGCGATGGCGCCATGCTCGATCGCGGCATCCCGATCGTCGAGGCGAAGGTCGGCCTTGCGGCTCGCGCTGTCGGCGCCGTGGCAGGAGAAGCAGTTTTCAACCAGGAGCGGGCGGATGTCCCGGTTGAAACTGACCTCGCCGCCATTCTTGCCCGCTGTCTCGGCGGCGGTCGCGGACCCTGGCAAGCCGGTGCAAATCGCAGAGAAACAGCCCAGGAACGCGAAAGCGATCCACGATTCTTCGACGATTGTCGACGCGCGAGCCAGAAGACGCATACGATCTCCCGAATACGGGCCCCAAGTGGGACGAATCCCTCCCGCAGCCCCCAAACACTATTAGGGAAGTCGGCGTTGCGCTCCGCCGTGAATTTGTATGAAGATTAGCACCCGAACGACCTCCCGGCAACCTTTCAGCAGCTGGCGCAGGGGGGCGTTTTCAGGGTTTTTCCCGGCCGAAAACCGACGTATGCACATCTGGTTTCCGGGGGATCTCAGCCTGCTCTCCATTATCCTCGGGGGACTTTTTGCCATGACGCAGCATCAAACTTTTGGTGATCAGGCGGCCGCTGTACCGGGGCCGCGGGCCGAGCAGTGGCAGCGGGTCGAACAGGCACTCGCCGACGGCAAGCCGAAGTCGGCCGCCGAGGCGCTCGGGGGAATCGAACAGGCGGCAACCGTCGACAAGGCCTGGGCGGAGGTGTCCCGCGCGATCGCCTCGCGGGTCGTCGCCGAGACGGGCGACCGGCCCGAGGATGATCCTGAGCGGATCGTGCGGCTGGCGGCGGCGATCGAGAAGGCTCCAGCGGAGACGCGGGGCGTGCTCGAGGCGATCCGGGCCAACTGGACCTGGGAATTTTTCCAGAACAATCGCTGGCGGTTTGCGGGCCGCACTGCCGGCGGCGCAGCGGACGACTCCGCCGAGCCACCCTCGATTGCGGAGATCGCTTCCTGGGATCTGCCGATGATCGTCGGCGAGATCCGCGGCCGGTTCGCCGTCGCCATCGGCCAGAAGGACAAGTTGACGAAACTCCCGGTCGCCGACTGGTCGGCGATCATCGAGAAGGGGACGATGGCCGACGCCTATCGGCCGACGGTCTGGGACGTGGTCGTCCGCGACGCGCTCGCCTTCGCCGCCTCGGGCGAACGCGGCCTCGTCGACCCCGAGGATGCCTTCGCGATGGCGGCTGACGGGCCGGCGCTCGGGACGAGCGACGCCTTTCTGGAATGGAAACCGGAGGCCGATCCGCAGGTCACCGACGCCGATTCGCCGCTCTTGCAGTCGGCCCGGTTGTTTCGCGAACTGCTTGCCTTTCACCGAGGCGACGCAGACCAGACTGCGTTTCTGGCCGCCGACCTCGATCGGATCCTCTGGGCTTCGGACGCGGCCGTGGGCGCGGACCTCGACGAACGGAAGCGGGTCGCACTGGAGGCCTTTGTCGCACGGGCCGGAAACCATGAGACGGCCTCGCTGGCCCGATTTCATCTGGCGTCGCTCGTGCGGGAGCAGGGGGATCTGGTCGCGGCCCGGAAGATCGCGGCGGAAGGGGAGCAGAAGCATCCTGACTCGGCGGGCGGCCGGCTCTGCAGAAACGTCGTGGCCTCGATCGATGCCCGCTCGCTGGAGGTGTTCGTCGAGCGGACCTGGGCGGCGCCCTGGCCCGCGATCCGGGTGCGGTATCGGCAGCTTCCGGCGGTCCATCTGCGGATCGTGAAGGACGATTGGCAGGCCCGGCTGGCGGACGGCCGCTACGGGTATGGCTGGCTGGATGATGGTGCGCGGAAGTCGCTGCTCGCCGCGACACCCGTGAAGGCATTCTCAATCGACCTGCCGGCGACACCCGATCACCAGGAGCGGGATCACGATCTGCCCGTGCCGAGGGATCTCGAGCCGGGCCAATACTGGGTGCTCGCCTCTGCCAAGTCGGACTTCGGCGACGACGACAACGTCGTCTTGGCGAGACTGGTCTGGGTGAGCCGGCTGGCGCTGGTCGGCGAGGGGACAAATCCGCGGGTCGGCGAACCGCTCTCCGGCCATGTCGTCGACATCGCCTCTGGCGAGCCGGTCGCCGGAGTGAGCCTGCAGGCATTCGTTCGTACCGAGCGTGGCAAGTCGGCGGCGTTCGTACCGGGCAAGACAGTGACGACCGATGCCGATGGCCGCTATCAGATGCCCGCCGAGCAGGGCTGCGAACTGGTGATCGTCGCCCGAGCCCAACTCGACGGCCGTGAGGAGATCGTCGGCAGCGACCGGTCCCACGTCTGGCAGCAGACGCCGCAGGGGGCCCAGGACACGATCGTGATGATGACCGACCGGGGCATCCATCGGCCGGGACAGATCGTGTTTTTCAAGGGCATCGTCTGCCACTGCGATCCGGAGAGTCGGGATTACTCCGCAGTCGCCGGGCGGGCGGTCCGCGCGGTGCTGCAGGATGCCAACGGCCGCGAGGTGGCCCGCTCGGAACATGTGACCAACGCCAACGGCTCGTTCAACGGGACGTTTCCGATCGCGGCATCGGCGTTGCCGGGACAGTGGACGATCCTCGCCGAAGCCCAAAACGCGGCCGGCGCGGCAACCGCAGCCGGCGCAGCGGGTGTTCGGGTGGAGGAGTACAAGCGGCCGAAGTTTCTCGTCAAGCTCGAGCCGCCGCAGTCGGAGGTGCGGCTCGACGAGGCGGTCACGCTGACCGGCACCGCCACCACCTACACCGGCCTTCCGGTGGCCAACGCGAAGGTCCGCTGGCGTGTCGAGCGGGAGACCCGGTTTCCGATCTGGTGCCGCTGGTTCTTTCCCTGGCTGCCCTTCGACGACGGGGCGGCGCGGATCGCCCGCGGCACTGCGATCACCGATCCAAACGGCGGCTTCAGCCTCACGTTTCCGGCCCGTCCCGATCTGACGATGCCCCGCGAATCGGCGCCCGTGTTCACCTATGCCGTGACGGTGGATGTCACCGATGCCGGCGGTGAGACCCGCGGAGATGAACGCAGGCTGAATGCGGGCTACGCGCCGGTCGAGGTTGGTGTTCATGCCGACGCATGGCAGGAGGTCGGCAGGGATGGCGGCCCGGCGACGGTGAAAGTCGAGATCGACAGCCACTCGCTCGACGGGCATCCGCGGGGGGCCACCGGCACGATCACGGTCTCGAAGCTGATCCAGCCCGACGCAGTGGCCCGTGGAGATCTGTTCGGCACGCTCCCGCGCCGACGCTCCCGGCCGATGAAGGCCGAGAGAGGCGTCGGTGCACCCCGACCCGCTGAAACCGATCCGGCGAATCCCGAGACCTGGGCCGCTGGAGAGGCGGTGTTTTCGGAACAGGTGACCACCGATGCCACCACCGGAAAGGCGGTCATCTCTCCGCGGCTGGGGGCAGGCATCTACAGGGCAATCTTCGAGATCCCGGCCAAAGGCGACGTCCCGGCCGTCAAGGCCTCGCACCTGATCGAGGTGATCGATCCCGCCGCTGATCGCTATCAGGTGAAGCGGCCGCTGCAGCTGACTGCGAAGCAGCTCACGGCAGTCCCGGGGAGCGAGTTCACGGCCCTGATCGGCACGGGCCATGACGCCGGACGGGCATTCGTCGAGATCTGCCGCGGTGGCAGGACACTTTCATCGTTTTGGACTGCTTCTGGCCGGACCCAGTGGCCGGTCACGGTGCCCGTGACAGATGCCGACCGGGGTGGGTTCACGATTCGTGCCTGGCTTGTGCGGGATGGGCGACTGCGGAGCGAATCAATCACCGTCGATGTGCCCTGGACCGACCGCCGACTCGATGTCGTCTGGCAGCGGTTCACCCGCCGGGTTGAGCCGGCCGCCCAGGAGGTCTGGCGGGCGAAGATCACGAGCGTCGCAGATCCAGTTGCCGGCGAGGCAGCGCCCGTCGCGGCCGAGATGGTCGCCACGCTCTACGACCAGTCGCTCGACGCCCTCGCCGAGCACCCTTGGCCGGCCGGGCTCGCCAGCCTGTTTCGTCGCGAGTGGGATCCACGATCTGCCAGTTTCTCGAATGGCGGCAGCACGCTCAGCCATGTGTGTGGCCAGTTCAAAAGCCGCTACGACGGGGTCGAGATGACCTATCGGGAACTCCTGCGGGACTCCTTCGGGCCGCCGAGCGGGAGACAATGGCGTCGGGGAATGGAGCGAGGAATGGCCATGGCGATGCCGATGGCCCCTGTTGCGGCTCGGGAGTTGGATATGGATGCCTCAAGCCTGAACGAGGAGGCCGAGGTTGCCACCAACGGCGTGCTTCGGAAAGACAAGGCAGCGGATCGAGACTTCAATCGCCAGGGAGGCGGGCCGCAGCCGCGTGGCTCGGCGACCCCTCCTCCGCCACGGAAGAACCTCGCCGAGACCGCCTTCTTCCTGCCGACCCTCACCTCGGCGGCCGATGGCAGCCTGACGATCGAGTTCACCCTTCCCGACACGCTCACCACCTGGCAGTTCAAGTCGCTCGCCCACGATGCCCGGCTCCGCAGCGGCACGCTGCTCGACAGCTGCGTGGCCGCCAAGGATCTGATGGTCGAGCCGATGCTGCCACGGTTCCTGCGCGAGGGGGACACGGTCGAGATTCCGGTGAAGCTCAGCAATCGCTCGACCGGCAGGCTCTCCGGTGAGGTGCAGGTTGCCCTCAGCGACGCCCGCACCGGCGTGGCCCGCGACGAACTCCTGGCCACGGCCCGCAGCCAGCCGTTCGATCTGGCGGCCGGCGAATCGAAGCCCGCGTTCTTCACGGTCAAGGTGGCCGACGGCACCGAGACGCTCCGGGTGCTGGCCACGGCCTCGGCGGGCCGGGCGAGCGACGGCGAGGAGTCGCTGCTGCCCGTGCTCTCAAAGCGGGTGCTGGTCACCGAGACGGTGCCGATCACGCTCCGCGGCCCGGCTGAAAGGACGGTCACGCTTGAACGACTCGCCAGGCCGGCCGACACGATCGAGAGCCAGTCGCTGGTCGTCCAGGCGGCTGCCAACCCCGCCTGGTACGCCGTCCTTGCGTTGCCTTCGATCATCGAGGAGAGCGACGAGAGCACCGAGACCCTCTTCACCCGGCTCTATGCCAACAGCCTTGCCCGGCATCTTGCGACCTCCGATCCGCGGATCGCCGGAATGTTCCAGCAGTGGAAGGGAACCGATGCCCTCGAGAGCCCGCTCGAGAAGAACGCCGACCTGATGAAGACGCTGCTTGAAGAGACGCCCTGGGTTCGCGAGGCGGTCGATGAAGGAGAGGCTCGTGCCAGGATCGGGCTGCTCTTTGACGCCACGCGGGCTGGCAACGAGGTCGCAGCGGCGGTCACACGACTGGAGAGCCTGCGGAATCAGGACGGTGGCTGGCCCTGGTTTCCGGGCGGGAGCAGCTGCGACCCGGTGACGCTCGGAATCATCGCGGGCTTCGGCAGGCTGCGGGCGAGCGGCGTGGATCTCGACATGCAGCCGGCGATCGCCGCGATTCCCTGGCTCGATCAGCGGCTCATCGAGGAGAAGAAGCGGGCAGAAAAGATCCCAGAGCCCGTGCTCACTCCGATCGGGGCCTATGCCCTCTACGCCCGCAGCTTCTTCAAGGAAGACTCGCCTCCGCAGGGTGAAGCGGCGAAGGCGATCGCCTGGGGGCTCGACGTGGCCCGGAAGCGGTGGAACAAGATCGACGAGCGCCGCTCCCAGGGGCATGCTGCGATCGCGGTCTTCAGATCGGGCGATCGGGAGACGGCGGCCTCGATCATCGACAGCCTCAGGCAGCGGAGCACCGGGCTCGATGGCAGCGAGGAGAACTGGCAGGGGATGTGGTGGCGGGATCCGCATCCGGTCTGGTGGAGCTGGGTGAGCGCCCCGATCGAGACACAGGCGATCATGATCGAGGCCTTCGACGAGGTTGCCGGTGACGCCAAGGCCGTCGAGGCGATGAAGGCATGGCTTTTGTCACGGAAGCGGACGAGCCGCTGGCCGGGGAACCGGGCCACGGCCGACGCAGTGGCGGCGCTGCTTGGCCGCGGAGACGACCTGCTCGGCTCCCGGGAGGCCGTGACGGTCACGGTCGGCGACGAGAAGATCGAGCCCCGCAAGACAGAGGCGGGCACCGGCTTCTTCGAGGAGCGGTTCGTGCGACGCGAGATCACGCCCCGGCTGGCGAAGGTCACGCTCCGCAAGCCCGACGAGGGTATCGCCTGGGGGGGCGTTCACTGGCAGTATCTCGACGACATCGCCAACGTGCCGGCTGCCGGCCGCGAGGAACTGGCGATCGAGAAGCGGCTTTTTGTGAAGCGGTTCACGAAGGCCGGGCCGCAGCTTGAGCCGATCGGCGGCGGGGCCGGCGAGAAGGCCGGGTCGAACCTCGAGCCGGGCGACGAACTGGTCGTGCGGCTGGTCGTGACCAGCGATCGCGACTACGAGTTTCTCGAACTCGTCGATCACCGGCCGAGCCTGACGGAGCCGATCGACCTGCTCTCGGGCTGGCGCTGGAACGACGGCGCGGGCTGGTATCTGGCGATCCGCGACGCCAGCACGCAGATGTTCTTCGAGCGGCTGCCTCGGGGCACGCACGTCTTTGAATACTCGCTGCGGACGGCCCATCGGGGCAGCGGATCGAGCGGCTTCGCCACGATCCGCAGTCGCTACGCGCCGGAGTTCTCCGCCCACTCGCAGAGCATTCCGGTCGAAGTCAGGTAGACATGCATCCCGCAGAAAATTCGGCGCTGGAAATCTGCTGGTGGCGGGATCGCCGCGGCTGGCCTCTGGCATGGATCGGACTCGTACTGATTGCCAGCGGAATCGCCCATGCGATCCTGTACGCCGTGGTGGGCGGTCCCTGGGAGGGGGCAGTCTCATGGCGGAAGCCGATCCTGTTCGGGATCTCGGGCGGCCTCACGAGCCTGTCGCTGGGCTGGGTCTGGGCCCATCTCCCCTGGCGTCGGGGCGATCTCTTTCTGGCGGTCGCGACCGCCTGGTCCCTGCTCGTCGAGGTCGGCCTCATCGACCTGCAACGCTGGCGGGGTGTGGCCAGTCACTTCAACCGGCAGACGGCGTTTGATTCGTTCGTCTACGACGCGATGGGAGCCCTGATCCTGTTCGTCAGCATCGTTGCACTCGATCTCACGATCCGTTGCTTCCGGCAGCCGACCTCCTTCGCCCCCGAGATGCTGCTCGCCGCCCGTGCCGGACTCGTCCTGCTTGTGATCTCCTGCCTGCTCGGCATCTGGGTTGGCATCTATGGCGACATGCGGACGGCGGCTGGACTGCCGGCGGAGATCTATGGGGCGGCCGGCGTGCCGAAGTTTCCTCATGGTGCGGTGATCCATGCACTGCAGTGGCTGCCGCTCTTGGCCTGGTTGGCCCGTCAGGCCGCCGTCCCCGAACGGCTTCGCATGCCACTGGTCGCCAGTGCCGCGGCCGGGTCTGCCCTGGTCGGCGTCTATGCCCTTCTCCAGACCCTCTCCGGGCGGGCCCGTTTCGATGCGTCTCTCGGCCCTGCCCTGCTGCTTGCCGCAGGCATCCTGCTGCTGGCAGTGCCGGCTCTGGCCAGTGCAGCCTGGTGGTTGGGAAACCGTCGGCGAAGGCAGACGCCCGTCGCAGGCTGAACCACGAGGCCCGGTATCCGCAGGGCGTTTTCGCCGCTCACTCCCAGACTGGTGAACTCGCCTGCACGAGCATCATCGCCAGTCCCAGAATGCCGATGACCACGAGCGCCAATCCCAGCATCTGGGCGATCGGCAGTCGTTCGGAATAGCGATAGTCGTCGCTTCGGATCATCGCCAGCACGTGTCGGTGCTCCCACATCCCGGCGAGCGTGGCGGCGATCCCGAGGACGATCATCGCGATCCCGAAGACCCTCGTCTTGAGCGGCGAGAATTGGTTGGCGTGGGCGTCGAGGGCATGGGCCGCCTGGCCAAACCGCTCGATGCCGAACCCGAGGCTGATCATCGCCAGACTGGTGCGGATCCATGCCAGCAGCGTGCGATCGGCCGCCTCGCGGTTGCGTTCGCGTGCCAGTTCGTTCGTCAGTGAATGACCGGTGTCGCCCATCCTGGAAAGGCTACCAAGACGGGCTGAAGCCTGTCATTGCCCGGTCTGGGACAGGCTTCAGCCTGTCGTTTGAAGACCTGCCCGGCCCGTATTGGTTCGTCGGCGGTGACATGCTCGGAGTCGGCGGATTTTGCTACAGGGGGCGGTGTTGGCCGGCTGAGAGTTGGGAGTGAGGCGCAAAATTCACCGTCTCCTGCGCGTGCCCCCGACCGACTCCTCAGCATCTGGAGTTTGTGGAGAGAGAGGGAGGAAGAGGATTGGGGAGAAAAAGTCTGCCTCTGTCCGAAGTGGGACAGGCTTCAGCCTGTCATCTTCAAGAACCGCCACCCCGCGCCAGGCCCGGAGGGCCGGGTAAGAACCAGCGACCTGAGGTCGCCAAGGAAAATTCGGCAGGATGCCGAGATTTTCCGTGAACTTAGAGGTTCATCCCGAGGAATCCGCCGGCGGCGTCACTGGCGGCCTGCTCGCGGGCCAGTCGCTCGAGCGCCCGGGAGAGATCCCCTGCGGCGATGTAACGATCAAACTCGATCTCGACGGCGTGTTTCACCGACAGCGACAGCCACTGGACGGCCGGCTGGGTGAGCCAGTCGCAGGTTTCCTTTTCGAGACGGATGTCGAGGTCGCTGCCGACCGTCTTGCGGTCGAGTTCGTCGGTGATCACGGTGCCTTCGAACACGAATCGGGTCCAGCCGACGGCGGGATCGTTGGTGAAGCGAAACGTGCAGCCGGCATTCGTGAGATAATAGGTGTTGCGGGTTCCGTGCCGGGCCACGGCCCGCTGCATCCGTTCGAGGCGGGCGCGGAACAGGGGCGATGCGTCGAGTGGGATGTCGAGTCTGGGCACGCCCCGCAGTGGTGTGCAATCAAACGTGACGGCGATGGCGGGATTGGAAGAGGCGGTGCTCATGGTTGGAAAAGTTTACCCGATGATCGGAGGCCAGAGAGCCGTCTGGACCGGGCTTTTCGTCGTCATGGCCTCCTGCCAGGCGGCTGGAGCCGGGCAGGTGGACCGTATTCGTGATTCCCAACGACTCATGGGCGTGCCCTGGACGATCACGGTCTACTCCGAGCCGGCCGTCGGCCGGCGGGCCCTGGCGGCCGCGTTTGCAGAGGTCGCCCGATTGGAGGGAATTCTTTCAGACTACGATCCGGAGAGCGACCTCTCCCGACTCTCGGCGGCCTCTCCGATGGCTGCCGCCGTACCCGTGGACGACGACCTCTGGCAGGTGCTCGTGCGGGCTCTGGAAATCCGCGACGGCAGCGGCGGGGCGTTTGATCCGACGGTCGGGCCGCTGACCAGTCTCTGGCGGCAGGCCCGACGTGCCCATGTGCTTCCATTGCCCGCGAAACTCGCCGCAGCGCGGGCGGCGGTCGGGGCGGATGGTCTTCGCCTCGAACCGGACCGACGAGCCGTGAGGCTTTCGAAACCGGCGATGCGGCTCGATCTCGGTGGAATCGGGATGGGATATGCGGCCGACCGGGCGCTCGAGGTGATCCGCGATCATGGCGTGACTGCCGCGATGATCGATGCCTCCGGCGACATCGTCGTCTCGGGTCGGCCACCCGATCGCCCGGGCTGGCTGATCGGGATCGCCGCAGTGGACGGCCGGGCCGCCCCGGCGGCGGACGGTGCTTGGCTGATCCTCGAGAATGCCGCGGTCACGACCTCGGGCGACGCCTTTCAGGCGGTCGAGATCGATGGCACGAGATATAGCCACATCGTCGATCCACGAACCGGTCTGGGTGTGCCCGGGCCGGCCGCGGTGACGGTGATCGCGGCCGATTGCACGACGGCCGATGCGGTCGCGACCGCGGCCAGCGTGCTCGGATCGGCTGCGGGGCCGCCTTTCGTGGAGTCGATGCCTGGTGTCGCGGCCCGATTCATCTGGGGTCAGGGCATCGCGGCCCGGGAACTTCGCACGTCTCGCTGGCCTGCCCAGAGTGACAATGCAGTCGGCCCAGACGATGGCAGTTCGGGCAAACATTGACGATTCCCCGAAGTTTGCCGGTTGTGAGGCCGATAACTCCTTCGCTGTCGCTGCGCCCTGGTGCAGGCGATGCGGGCGTGGAGTCGGGGGGCCCCACGCCGGGAAACGGTCGCGATTCCGCGACTCGATTCCCCCTGGGCGCAGCGGCGGCATTTTGAGCACTGATTCGCCCTGCGACTCCAAAGGCCCCCCGTGCCCCGAACCGCCCGCACCATCTGGGTGATCCTGACGAGCATCTCGCTGCTCGGCGGGGGCTGTGCGCCGCGACAGCCATTCTACTTTTTCGAGGATGGCGACCTTTCGCACTATGTCGGCGCGATCCAGAAACTCGAATACCCCGATACCGAGCAGCAGCCGCTCGGTGAGGCCGCCGGCACGACCGAACCGCTGACGTTGACCAACGCGAAGTTCGACCAGATCTGGGAACTCTCGCTCGAGGAGGCGATCCGCACGGCGCTCGAAAATGGCAAGGTCTTGAGGAATCTCGGCGGCAGGTTCGCGAGCTTCGGCGGCCCCCGGCCCCAGACAGGCGAGCCCCCGGTCTCGCTGCTCACGAGCCCGGCGCAGACGCCGACGATCTACGATCCAGCGATCGTTGAAACCGACCCATTCCGGGGTGTCGAAAGCGCGCTTGCTGCCTTCGACGCCCAGCTGTCTGCAAGTTCGACCTGGGAGTCGGGCAACCGGCCGCAAAACGTCGACCCGATCTTCCAGACATTCCTCTTC
The DNA here is from genome assembly GCA_945897435.1 of Candidatus Kuenenia stuttgartensis. Taxonomy (GTDB): domain Bacteria; phylum Planctomycetota; class Planctomycetia; order Pirellulales; family UBA1268; genus RGVT01. The sequence continues at coordinate 41,761 of CAMDFJ010000007.1, forward strand.
GTGCCAGTGCTCCGCACCGTCAACGGCACCAACACCCTGGGCGTCACCAAGCGAACCGCGACCGGTGCCCAGTTCGGCGTCTCGAACAGCATCAGTTCGGCCAACACCAACAACGCCTTCCGCGACGTCGACACAACCTGGACGACGGCCTACGACTTCAGCTTCAATCAGCCGCTCTTGCAGGGGGCGGGCGTCACCTACAACCGGATCGCCGGACCGGACACTTTCGACAATGTCTTCGGCCGGCCGAACTTCCGCGGCGTTCTGCTGGCGAGGATCAGCGCCGACATCTCGCTGGCCGAGTTCGAGGCCGGCGTCCGCAACCTCGTCAGCGACACGGAGCAGTCCTACTGGGAGCTCTACTTCGCCTACCGAAACCTCGAGTCCCGCAAGGCTGGACGCGACAGTTCGCTCGAGGCCTGGCGGAAGGTGCACGCCCTCTATGTCGAGCAGTCGCGGGGCGGCGAGGCCGACAAGGAGGCCCAGGCCCGCGAGCAGTATTTCTTCTTCCGCAGCGAGGTGGAGCAGGCGCTCACCGACGTCTACCGCTGCGAAAACAGGCTGCGGTACATGATGGGCATCAGCTCGAGCGACGGCCGGCTGATTCGTCCGTCTGACGAGCCGACCACCGCCAGAATCGCCTTCGACTGGCAGCAGTCGCTGGTCGAGGCGTTGTCGCGGTCGGCGGAACTCCGCAAGCAGAAGTGGGTGATCAAGCAGCGGGAACTCGAGCTCACCGCCGCCAAGAACCTGCTCCTCCCCCGTCTCGATATCGGCGGCCGCTGGCGGTTTCTCGGTGTCGGCGAGGAACTCCTCAATCAGGACTACGAGCCCTTCCCAAACCCGGGTCCGGTGGTCGGTGGAAGGGTTACCAAGTCACTCGTCGGCACCGACGCCTACTCCTCGCTCCTCAGTGGCCGCTACCAGGAGTGGCAGGCCGGGGCGCAGTTTCAGATGCCGCTCGGCTTCCGTCGCGAGCTCTCGACCGTTCGCAACTTCCAGCTGAGCCTCGCCCGCGAGCGTGCCCGGCTCCAGGATGAGGAACTGGAGGCCTCGCACGCCCTCGTTGAGGCGGTCCGCAACGTCGACACCAACTTCGCCCTCTCGCAGACCAACTTCAACCGCCGGGTCGCCGCGGAGCGTCAGGTGGAGGCGGTGCAGGCGGCCTACGATGCCGGCACCGTGACGCTCGACCAGCTGCTCGACGCCCAGCGACGTCGGGCCGAGGCTGAGAGCACCTACTACCGGGCGATCGTCGATTACAACCGCTCGATCTCGCAGCTCCATTACCGCAAGGGTTCGCTGCTCGAATACAACGGCGTGTTTCTCGCCGAGGGACCGTGGCCGGGCAAGGCCTACTTCGACGCCCACCGCCGGGCTCGCCAGCGGGACGCCAGCCTCTATCTCGACTACGGCCACTCTCGCCCCGGCGTCTTCAGCCGCGGTGCGATCACCCAGAACTTCGAGTCGGTCGGCGCCGATGCCCGTGCCGTGCAACTGCCGCCTCGGGATCCGGCGACCCGCGACGATTCCGACAACGGACGCCGCGTCTATCCGGGCACGCCGCAGGAGAAGGGCCGCAGCACAGCACCGGAACTGCTCCCCTCCCCGTCGGCCGGTCCGATGCTGCCGCCGGCACCCGGCATGCCCACGGCCGGTTCGCTGCCGCCGGCCTCCGACGGGGCCGAGGCGCTGCTCCTCCCCACGGCCGCGATCCAGGATCACGCAGTCAGGGCCGTTGCCAACTGGACCAAGGCCGGCCCCGCGCCCGCCCCAGCTGTGACGGCGCCAGACGCGGCCGCGGCATCCGACCTGCGGTAGTCCCGCCTCAGCGGGCAGGGAGCGAGATGGCGTCGACAGCGGCCTTGAGCCGGTCTGGATCGGCGGCCCGAAGCCGATCGAGAAGGACCCTCGCCCTGGGCATCGGGCAGGTGGTGAGGTATCCGGCAATCGCCCGCCGGACGAGCGGGTCGTCCTTTCCGGCAGTGTCCCAGAGGCCCGCCACCGCATCGGTCGCCTCCCAGGCCTCGTAGCGGGCCAGATCGATCACGGCATCGGCCGCGACCGCAGGGCTCAGGGCAAGCACCGCCGTCGCGGTCGCGATTCTCGGCTGTGGAATCCTGGCCGGGAGGTTCTCCCAGGCGAACCGCAGCGCTGCGAGCAGCTGTCGCTGATCGACCGGTCGGGCCGTCTTCCCGAGCAGTCCCCGGCCCTCGAGATAGTCGAGGCCCTGCTCCCCCTCGGCCACCAGGACGCCCCCCATGATGCCGTCGATGCCAGTCCGAAAATCGCTGGCCGGGGCCTCGATCGCATCACGGAGCGCGGCGATGGAGGCACGTCTTTCGGCGCTCTCGGAGGCATGTTCCGCGGTGATCCCGAGCAACAGGCCGTAGAGGCCGCGCCGCTGCTGCGTGATGCCGGGCTCCAGAACCCATGCCCGCAGCAGACTGGCATCGAATGCCGTCGCCGCGGTCCGCACCGCCGTGAACGGCGCGAGCCCAAACTCGGTGAATGCATCGGCGGCGATCGCCGGGTTTGGGTGCTCGAGTCGCTGGGCGAACCAGGCCAGACGTTCGCCCGCGGGCTCTTTGATTCCGGGAGCGGCGGCGACGTGACCGAGGAGCGTCTCGTCGGCGGCGACGGCCGACCAGCGGGCCGTCGGACCATCACCATCGCGAAACAGCAGGGCAAGCCCGGAGAGCGGTCCCTCCACTCGGGCCAGAACGATCTCGCCAGGAGCGGCATCTCCGCGGATCAGTTGTCGGATCGTGCAGGGCTGCAAGGAACGCCCATCCGGAGAGTTCGTCGGCGAGCCGGTCGCCTCCCCCACGGCCACGGCGGAGGCGGTGTCGCGGCGTTCCGCCAACGATCTTCCGACAACGCCGCAGAACGGGCAGGCGAAAGCGTTCAGGGTGATCGAGACGAGCCCACTGGCGACGACCATCGACACGCTTCGACGGCCGAAGGCTTTTCGCATCGGATCAGCTCGACGCGGCAACGCCACCGGTCTGGTCGTTCTGCATCCGTGCACGCCAGTACGGAGTCGTGCAGATCAGGAGGCGTCCCGTCCCCTCGTAGGCGAAGGCCAGTTTCTGGCCCGACATCCAATAGCTGATCCACGACTTCGCCGGCCGCCGCATCGAGAGCGAGATTCCGGTCGTGCGGGCGACGACGAAACGGCCGTCCACGATCAGGCGGTCGTTGGAAAGCTGGATCTCCTCGACGGGGCCTTCGACTGCGAGTACCGCCTGCCCATCCCCCTTGAGCGCGGTCTTGTACCAGAGCAGCCCCTCGTCGGCCCAGTAGGAGGTCCAGAAACGCTCCCGGTAGATCGAGAGTTTGACCTCGCCGTCGCTGGCCCAGAAGCACTTGCGGTCGAGAACCCACTTCTCACCCGGGTTGATCTGCATCACGTGATAGCCGCCGAGCGAGGAGTCGAGGTAGACGTTGCCCGTGCCGTGGTACCTGGGCCGCAGCAGCGACTCATCGGAGAAGAGCGACACCCACCAGGCCTTGAGCGACGGCAGCGGCACGTCCATCGTGATCGCGCCCTTGAAGTGGTTGAGCGCGCCCCGCTCCGCTCGGACGTCGTCGTCGGCGAGTCCGACCTTCACCCAGCGCATACCCTCGGTGTGCTCGACCTCAAACGTTGCCATTGATATCCACCTCCGCCCCGCGGGTCACACCATCCTTGGTCCAGTCGACACCCCAGCCGGGGAAGGCGATCTGCGGATAGGGATCGGGTTCGATGGGAGCCTCCAAGGCATAGACGATGTCGAACTGGCGGTCAGTTCGGATTCGGCCCATCCGGAAAAACTTGTTCGTGTGCTGGGTTTTGGGATCGAGGCGGACGGGGCCGCCAGGACCGGCGAATTCGAGCCCGTCGCGAAATGCCTGCCGCACCGCCTCGGTCTCGAACGAACCCGCCTTTTCGACGGCCTTCTTCCAGAGGTGCACGAGGCACCACTGGGGCTCCATCGGGTCGCCGGTCACGCGGTCGTAGCCGAACTCGCGGCGGAAGCCCTCGATCCACTTCCGGTTTTCTTCGCTGTCGAGGGTCTGGAAGTAGCAGCCCGCCGCGTAGTGACCCCGCACCTGCTTCGGTAGCAGGCTCCGGAGTTCGTCCTCGGCGACGCTCGTGGAGACGACCGGCAGTTTGTCGGGATCGACCTTCGCATCGGAAAGCGCGGCGAACAGGCCGAGGTTTGAATCGCCATTGACCGTGTTCAGTACGCTGTCGGCCCCGGAGGCAAGGATCTTCTTGACGACAGCCGTGAAATCCCGGTCGCCGAGTTCGACGTAAGCCTCTCCCATCGGCTTCAGGCCCTTCGCCGCCAGATACTTCTTGGCGATCAGGTTGGCGGTCCGTGGAAACACATAGTCGGAGCCGACGAGAAAGATTCGCTTCCGCGATCCTCCGGCTGCCGACGTCATCCAGTCGAGCGTGGGGAAAATCTGCTGGTTGGGAAGCGTGCCGCCATAGACGACATAGCGGGAGGACTCGTTTCCCTCGTACTGCACCGGATAGAAGAGCAGCTTCTTGAATTCCTCGACGATCGGCAGCACGGCCTTGCGGCTGGTGCTCGTCCAGCATCCGAAGAGCGCCACCGCGCCCTTGTCGAGCAGTTCCCGGGCACGCTTGGCGAACAGGTCTGGCCGGGAGCGGGGATCTGGAGCCCGAGGATCGATTTTCCGGCCGAGGATGCCCCCCGCGGCATTGATCTGCTCGAAGGCATGGAGTTCGATGTCGCGAAGCGACGTCGAACTGATCGCCATCGGCCCGGTCTGTGAATTGAGCAGGCCAACGAGCACTTCCGGCGGTTCCCTCTTCGGGAGGCCAACGGAACAGCCGGCGAACAGCACTGGGGACAGTGCTCCGGCAGCCGCGAGCGTGGCCGCAGCCCCCTCGGTCAGGGCCCGCCGGCGGCTGACGCGGGGAGCCTGCCGGCGGGGAAGCGGGGCCGGCTCTGGCCTGGTGATCTCGTCGCCGGACATCTTCATCAGTCCTCGTTCATCCGCTTGTAGACCATTTCAAACGCCTCCGACGAGACGCTCACGTCGCCGCGAAAAGGCTGGTTCATGTCGAAGATCAGGTGTATCACCACCCCGAGGTAGGCGGCGAGGATGCCCCCCAGCAAGAGTTGTGTGACAAACTTCATGTCGAACAGCCAACAGAGCACGATGTTGAAAATTGCCCCGAGGAGCATCACGGTCCACATCGTGGCCGGCAGTGCCGACTTGACCGAGAGCAGCCGCATCCGGCGATATTCCAGGAAGCCGTTGAATTGCCGCAAGGCCTCGGCGTGGAGGATCTCCTGGGCAGGCGTCTGCGGCTGAAACTCGACCATCTTCTCATGGATCGCCGAAGCCCGGATCGTGCCCTCCTCCGGGACGATCCCCCGCTGCTGCAGCGGCCAGGCATACTTGATCACGTAGCGGGTGTAGTCGCGGAGCAGCCAGCGGAGGTTCTGGCCGTAGGGTTCGGGATAGCAGGAGACGTCTTCGTAGAGCGCCGACAGGCTGGCCGCCTCGCGGGTGACGTTGGCGCTGGCGTCGGCGACATTCTCGTAGGCGGTGACCGCGATCAGGCCGAGCAGCAGTCCGTAGAACACGCAGAAGCAGGAGAGGATGTATCCGACGATGTCGTTCGCGGCCGGCGTAGGCCTGATGAACTGGCGGAGGAACGGCCGCAGGAAGATCGAGCCGATCCAATAGAAACCGACGAATGCGAGGAGAAAATAGAGGGTTCTCTCGAGGGATGGAACCTCGTAGAGCCGGAACCAGAAATCGGGGTCGAGCAAAAAATTGAACATGGCCGAATATGCTACCAACGTCACCGAACTACTGCACCTCTTCCCCGTCGAGCGCGTAGATCGCGAGGTGCCTGCCGTCGGGGCCCCGCAGTTCCTCGAGGTGAAATGCCCCGGTCACGGCGACGGGCCGAATCGAGAAGTTCGCGGTCTTGCCCGGTGCCATCCGGACGACGATGCAGTCGTAGAGGGCGGCGCCGGGGCCGAAGCAGCATTCCATGTTGTCGCGGACGAGGACGAACTGGGTCAGGCCGGTCTGCTGGAAACTCGGCAGGATGTAGCCGCGGATCCGGACCCGTTCCCGCTCGAGGGCCGTCACCCGCTTGGGCAGCAGATCGCGGCTGAAGTCCGACCCCTTCTCCATCTCAAACTTGATGTCGTCGAACGTGATTTCACGCGGTTTGCCCGAGGCCTGTCCCGAGACAGGGGCGGGTGTCGGGGCGGCGACCTGGTGCCTGCCGGGGCCAGCCAATGCAGCCGAATCGCGGGCAGTGGGCCTGGATGCTGCGGGACCGCCGCAGCCGAGCAGCTGGATGATCAGCGGGGCGATCAGAACCAGAGACCTTCGGCTACCGCACACGGGCATCTTCCAGGTGATAGAGGACGCCGCCGTCGAGGGCCGGCGTGCCGGTGGGCCGGATGGCGAAACGGCCGGCGATCTTGGTGAGTCGGGGTGAAAACGGGATGCCCTTCGGATCTCGGAGCTGTACGAGGACACGGTCGGTGATCTTCGGATTGCCACCGAAGCAGCAGTCGCCCTGGTCGCGGACGAGCAGAAACTGCGAGATGCCGGTCTGCTGTTTTCCGGGATACATGTATCCCTTGAGGAGCACGTCGCGGCCGTCCATCTCCCGGGCGGAATCGGGGATGGCGTTTGCCGGATCGCCCGGCAGCGGCTGGAGCGAGGCGAACGTGAGTCGAGAGAATCCCTCCGGCAGTTCGGCGGCGTAGACGGCGGAGAGATAGACAAGCCCGCCGACGAGCGAAACCGCCGAGAGGACCATCGCAGTGATGGCCAGCGGCCTGCCTGTCAGCACCTCCGGCCTCGCGGCGATGTCGCGGACCGCAACCAGGCCCAGCATGAAACCGAGGACGGGCACCACCACCAGCCACCAGTCGACGAATGCCAGCGGTGAGAGCAGGCCGAGAACGATCGCCGCGATCGCCGTGCTGGCGACCGCACGGTAGAGGTTTGGCTCGTCGCGGGGCGGCCCTTCCGCCCGATCATCTCCGGATGACGATTCGAAAAGACCAGCTGCCATCGCTGCATCCAGAGCCAGGGTCGGAAGCGAAAATCAACGCGAAACCGGACCGGATTCCGGTGGCGGCTGCGGCCGCAGAAGGAACCAGGAGGCGATCCCGATCGCGACCGCGATCGCCCCCCACAAGGCCCACTTGGATGGCGTTGTCTGATCCTGCCGGGCCTCGGCGGCGGACGGAGTCGGGAGTGCCGATCCTCCCGGAGGAATGTCGTCGGTGGCGTCCTCGTCGGCGATCACCGGGGCAATCCGGGCCGCCAGAGCCGCGTCGTCGTCTCCTGAACCGGAAGTGGCGGACGGCAGCATGGGCATGCCTGCTGAAGGATCACCCGGCTCGGCCTCGTCATCGACCTGCTTCGAGGAGCCTCCGGCGGCCGGGTTTGTTCCGGCCAGGCCCGCGAGCCCGGCCAGTGTCGCCGCCCGGCGGACGGCCTCAGGGTCGATCTTCTCCAGTTTCTTGATCGCCTCGGCAGCCGCGGGGAGCGGGCAGGCACGCAGGTAGTTCACGACCGGCTCGCGGACAAAGATCGAGTCGGCGTCGGCCTTCTCGAAGAGTTCGGTCAGCCGGTCGATCGCCGACCAGTCTTCCCAGCGGGCCAGATCGGCGATCACGAGATCGGCCAGCTTTGGTTCGTCGAGGAGGATTCGCAGCGACTTGAGCACACGCTCTCGGGGCACCGAGTCAGACTCCTCACCGAGGAATCGTAGTGCCATCACTGCCGCATAGGTTTCAGTGAACGGCACGTCGCGGCCGCGCCGGTCGAGAAACAGCCGGTCGACGAGGTCGAGCCCCTCGGGACCGCGGAGCGTGACGTAGCAGGCGATCAGGGCATCGAGACCCGAGCGGATTTCAGCCTTATCCTCGCCGAGATCGGTTCCCTCGAGAATGGCTCCGATCCGTTCGGCATCGGCCTTGGTGCCGCAGACGCCGAGCATCGTCGCATAGAGCCGCCGCCGACTCGACTGGACCTTCGGATTCTCGATCCAGGCGAGCAACTGTGTCGGATCCATCCGCGACTCGAGTCCGCGAACGTCGTCGTAAGGGGCGACGGCGAACTCGTCGTAGGCATCGCGGGCCAACGTTTCGTCGGGATCCTCGAGGTGCTTCTGGAAGAAGGCCAGCCTGTCGGAGCCCTTCTCGGGAAGGTCGGCGAGTTTCCTCAGATACTCGACGGCCCGATCGCTCACCGGGATCGGACTCGACCAGACGAGGTTTGGCGGCTCGATGCCCATCAACAGGAAAAGCGAACCGACCGGTTTTTCCTCGAGCAGGATCGTCTCGATCGGTGCGGCTTCCCCGCCAAGCAGGCCGGCCTCGTCGACGACAGTCGATCCTTTGAGCACCTCGACCACCGCGAACCTGCCCTTCGGCAGCGGACCTTCGGCCCGTGGCGAGAGCGATCCGGCCGGTGGCGGTTCGACCAGCCGCGCGATCACGGCAGCCTGGCTTTGGGCGATCTCCTGGGCGAACGTGAGCGAGACCGCCGAACAGAACGGGCAGGCCTCCACCCGCGTGGCGTGCACGAGGAGGGTGACTGCGAGTGCGAACGCCGTGAATTTCCGCGAGGCAGACATCACCGTGAGTGTACCGGAGATCTCGTGCAGCGCCTTGCTCGACGGACCCGGCCCGGCTCGGGGCTGCCCGTGCCCCGTCGCCGGACGTTCGCCCAGGCCCTCCAGGCCTGAGCTCACTCGGATGCTGACGGCGCTGCGGCCTCCATGGCTGCGGTTGTCATCATACGCTGGCTCTCAGGGCACGGGCAGCCCCGAGCCTCCTCAATTGGGAAGGGAGAGGGTATTCGATGCTTCAATTCCATGCGGGAGGTGAGGGCCCGCCCGTCCGGCGACGGAGCATCGACGGGCCCGAAGCCGCGTCAGGCACGTTGGCGAGATTCAGCCCGGGCCCTGCAGCCACTTGGCCACGTCGGTGCGGTAGGCGGCGATCGCCGGCAGCAGCGCGGCGGCGATCGCGAGGATGATCAGGAACGGCACGAGCAGGGCCTCTGCCGCCGGCGACGCCGAAAAGACGCTCGCCGAGACGCCGGCGTTGGTGGTGATCAGCGGGCCGATTGCCCCGACGAGCAGATGGCCGAGCAGCCAGCCGGCGAGGCCACCACCCACTGCCAGAAGCACCGCCTCGATGAGCACCGTTGTCAGGACCTGGGAGCGGCGGGCCCCGAGGGCCCTCATCACCGCCACGTCGCGACTGCGTTCGAGCGACGAGCCAACCATGCTGACGAGGATGCCGATCGTGGAGACGAGCACGACAAGCGCCGTGACGAGGAGCAGGAGCAGTTCGAGTGGTCGGACGAAGAGATCGAGGAGCTGCCTGATCTCCGCCACCGGCAACGCGGCCTGACCATCGCGGCCCTCGTTGATCGCGGTCCGCAGGCCCATCGCCGTGAGTTCCGCGGGCAGGCCCGGCAGCGAGGCCGTTTCGAGCAGGATCGCAGTCACCTCCCGCTGGGCATAGGGAAGCGGGATGTGGCCCGACGGATGGGCCGCCACGGACGGCCCTGCGGTCTCACCCTCAGACAGCGGTTTGGCATGGCCATCCTGAAGATAGAACCCCTCCATGTTGACGAACACGCCCCGGTCGATCGGCGTGTCGGTGCGGGCCAGGATGCCGACGACCTTGAAGGGGTCGTGGACCGCGCCGTCGTCGGCGCCATGCGTCGGCGCGAAGGCGTCGCCGACCTTCAGCCCCAGATTGGCCGCCACGCCCGCGCCGAGGATGCCGCCGAAGAAGTCGTCATCGCTGAAATTCGTTCCGGCAGCGAATACGAACGGCTGGCCGTCACCTCGCCTGAGCCGGCCGAAGAAGGCGGCATTCGTGCCCACGACCCGGTGGCCGCGGAAGTAGTCACCCATGCAGATCGGGACGGCGGTTGCCGTGCTCGCCGCATACTTCCCATCGACGCCATCGGGCCGGGAGGCGGCCGGGAGAAATTCCTGATAGAAGGCCCAGGAGACGTTCTCGATCGGCCTGCTGATGAAGTAGACGCTGTTGAGCACGAGCTGCAGCGGGCTTCCCTTGGCGCCGACGATCATGTTGTAGCCGAGGCCCGATCCCGACTCGAAGGCCTTGTTGACGATGCCGCCGGTGACCAGCGTGGCCACGACGAGCGCCACGCCGAGTGCCAGCGAGAGCGCCGTCAGGATGCTCGTGAGGAGTCGCTGCCGGATGTTTCTCCAGGCGATGCCGATGAGCGTCATGCCGGCCTCGCCTGGGTGTCGTGGCTGCGGGCGGCCCGGTTGAAGTCTTCGAGCCGGATCCGCCTTGGAAACTGTTCGGCCACGCTCCGGTCGTGGGTCACGACGAGCAGTGCCGCCCCCTCGGCCCGGCAGGTTTCACGCAGCAGTTCGATCACCTGCTGCTGGTGAGCCGTGTCGATGCTGGCGGTGGGCTCGTCGGCCAGCACGACCCTCGGCCGGTTGGCGAGCGAGCGGGCGACGGCCACCCGCTGCTGCTGGCCGACGCTCAGTTCGGCTGGCTTGTGGTCGAGCCTGTGGCCAAGGCCGACGGCTGCGAGCAGGCTGGCGGCGCGGCCGCGGTCGGGCCGGGACGAGCCGAACGACATCGCCACGAGAACGTTTTCAATCGCCGTGAAGCCAGGAAGGAGATTGAACTGCTGGAAGACGAGGCCGAGGCAGTCTGCCCGCACACGGTCGCGGCTCGCCTCGTCGACGCGGGCGATGTCGCGGCCGTCGATGAACACGCTTCCGCTGTCGGGCCGCATGATCCCGGAGACGACGTTGAGGAGCGTCGATTTGCCCGAACCGCTCTGCCCCTCGAGGGCACACTGCTCCCCCGGCTCGACGGAAAAGGAGTCGATGTCGAGGACGGCGACGGTCTCGCCGCCGGGCGAGATGAACGACTTGCGGACGTTGCGGAGTTCGATGACCGGGGCGGGCATGGGTCCGGTCAATCTACGCGAAGACCGCGGCAGCCTGTCAAAAACGCTCCCCCCATGGCGGCCGATTGAGCCGATGCGTTGGGCCGGTGTATATTCCGCCGCCTGCCAAGTTCCGCACTCCCTCCCCAAAGCCCCAGGAGACGTCACGTGTCCATTCGCGTCGGCATCAACGGTTTCGGTCGCATCGGCCGCCTCACCTTCCGCGCCATCTACGAGAAGTACGGACTCAAGGGAGACGTCCAGGTGGTGGCCCTCAACGACCTCACCGACGCCAAGACCAACGCCCACCTGCTCGAGTTCGACTCCAACTACGGCCCCTTCAAGGGAGAGGTCGGCTACGACGGCAATGACCTCGTCGTCGATGGCCAGAAGATCAAGGTCTTCGCCGAGAAGGATCCGGCCTCGATCCCCTGGGGCAGTCAGGACGTGCAGGTGGTCGTGGAGAGCACCGGCTTCTTCACCGACGCCACCAAGGCCGTCGCCCACAAGCGGGACAGCGTCAAGAAGGTGGTGATCTCGGCCCCGGCCAAGAACGAGGACCTGACGATCGTGCTCGGCGTCAACAACGAGATGTACGACCCGAAGAAGCACCACGTGATCTCCAACGCGTCCTGCACCACCAACGGCCTGGCCCCGGTGGCGAAGGTGCTTCACGAGACCTACGGCATCGACCGCGGCCTGCTGACGACGGTGCACGCCTACACCAACTCCCAGAAGACGGTCGATACGGCGGCCAAGGATCTCCGCGATGCCAGGGCGGCGGCCCTCAACATCGTGCCGAGCAGCACCGGCGCCGCCAGGGCGGTCGGGCTCGTGATCCCGGCACTGCAGGGCAAGTTCACGGGGATGGCCTTCCGCGTGCCCGTTCCGACCGTGAGCGTCGTCGACTTCACGGCGCTGCTCAACAAGGAGGCCTCGCCGGCGGAGATCAACGCCGTCATGAAGAAGGCGGCAGAGGGCCCGCTCAAGGGCATCCTCCGCTACACCGACAAGGAGCTGGTCTCGACCGACCTCAAGGGGGACAGGCACAGCTCGATCTTCTCGGCCGTCGACACGATCGGCCTCGGCAACTTCGTCAAGGTGGTGAGCTGGTACGACAACGAATGGGGCTACTCCAACCGGGTCGCCGACCTGCTCAACTTCCTCGAAGACCGCGGGCTGTAGGCTCGCGGCGTCGAGAGACGGAATCCTGTTCGGCTGGGTGGATGCTGCTGAATCGGGACAGGCTTCAGCCTGGATCGTCAAAAACTGCAGAAATCGAAGCTAGCGGGCTGGAACCGTGGCTTCGGCCTCGTAGACCTGGCCGTCGAAAGAGGTCATCCGAACGAACAGCCGGACGTGATCGCCGGTCGGGATCGTGCCCTGCCAGGGGAGCGTGAAGTGCAGGCCTCGGGCCCTCGAGGTCCGTCTGAAATGGCCCATCGCCTCGGCGGAGGGAACTTCCCAGACGGCGATCCGGGTTCCATTCCCGGAGGCATCGGCGACGGCCGGATCGCAGGCCAGGATCGAGACGTCGCCGGCCGCCGAAACGAGCCGTCCGTCGCCGTCCCGCGGCTCGAACACGACCGTCATGCCGTCGCTCGTACCGTCGCCATCACCATCGAATCCGCAGCTCTTCGCCGGGTTGATCACGATCTGATCGATCTGCCCCTCGGCCGCGAGGCTCTCCTCGTGCGACAGCCTTCGGACGGTGGGGGCCGCCGCGCCGCGGTCTGCCGGCAGCGGCGGCACTCCGTCGAGGGCGGGGGGGGCGATCGTCGCCGGTGGAGTCGATGGGGCCGTCGAGCCGCCTGCTGGGCCGAACCGCAGACCGCCCCCTTCGGGAGCCGCCGGGCTCGAACCGCCGCCGACCGGGGGAACTCCCAGCGGCTCCGGCAGTGCCAGCGGGGGAACGGCCAGTGGAGGAACGGCGAGCGGGGGAACGGCGAGCGTTGGTGCCGACGGGCGGGCTGGCCCGGCCACGCCGGGTGGCAGGCTGATCCGGGACGGCAGTGAGGCATCGGCATCGACGATCCCCAGTTGCTTCCGCAGGCTGCTGTTTTCCCGGGATGCCATCTCGAGCCGGGAGCACTTTTCCTGCAACGAGTCCTGCAGTTGGTAGATCTGATCCTCCTGCATCCGCAGCTCCCTCTCCAGAAGCTGCTGGCTGACATCGCTGCGGCAGCCGGCCAGAAGGAGCCAGGCGACGACCAACGTTCCGCGGGCGAAGCCGTTCGCTGTGCTGTTCATGATGCGCCTCCTGCGCCTCAGACCAGGGATCTCAGTCTCGTTTCCGATGCGGCCCGCAGCGACCGCTAACCGACGCTCTTGATCTCGGCCTTGGCGGCGGGCATGTGCTCGATCACCTCGTCGATCAGGCGGTAGTCGAGCGCCTCCTGCGCCGACATGAACCTGTCGCGATCCGTGTCCTGCTCGATCTTCTCCAGCGGGTGGCCGGTGTGCTTGAGCAGGATCGCGTTGAGCTTGTGCTTGATGTTCTTGAATTCCTTGGCGTGGATCATGATTTCCTCCGCCGTGCCCTCCATGCCGGCCAGCGGCTGGTGGATCATGATCCGGGCGTTGGGCAACGCCTTCCGCTTGCCCTTGGCGCCTGCGGTCAGCAGCACGGCACCCATCGATGCGCACTGCCCGATGCAGTAGGTTGCGACGTCGCAGGTCACGAACTGCATCGTGTCGTAGATTGCCAGTCCGGCGGTCACGCTGCCGCCGGGGGAATTGATATAGAGGTGGATGTCGGCCTTGGGATCGTCCGACTGCAGGAACAGCATCTGGGCGACGATCGCATTCGCGACCTCGTCGTTCACCTGCGAGCCGAGGAAAATGATCCTGTCCTTGAGCAGGCGGCTGTAGATGTCCATCGCCCGCTCTTCGCGGCCGCTCTTCTCGATGACGTATGGGATCAGAGGCATGGGCTCAGTCCTTTTCCTTTTCGTCGTCGCTGGTCACCGGCGGCTTTGTGAGGATCTCGTCGACGAGGCCGTATTCCTTCGATTCAGCGGCGGTCAGATAGCGGTCGCGATCGGTGTCCTTCTCGATCCGCGAGAGCGGTTGACCGGTGTGGCTCGCGAGAATCTCGTTGAGGATCGCACGGGTCTTGAGGATCTCGTCGGCCTGGATCTCGATGTCGCTCACCTGGCCGCCGACCTGGCCGTAGGGTTGGTGGATCATCACCTTGGCGTGGGGGAGAACGAATCGCTTCCCCTTGGCTCCACCGGCCAGCAGGACGGCTCCGCCGCTGGCAGCGAGGCCGACGCAGTAGGTCGCGACCGGGCAGGAGAGGATCTGCATCGTGTCGTAGATCGCCATCGTGGCGGTCACGCTGCCGCCCGGCGAGTTGATGTAGAAGTGAATGTCTTTGCGACGGTTCTCGCTCTGGAGATAGAGCAGTTTCATCACCAGTTCGTTGGCGTTGCCGTCGTAGATCTCTCCCTGCAGGAGAATGATCCGGTTCTCGAGCAGCAGGTCACCGAGCGTCATCTGCCGCTGCCGCTGGTAGTCGCGTTGGGCGCTTGAAGCGGAGAACAAGGCGGGACCCCTGGCGGAGGCGTCGAAGTTGGGTTGATTCATCGCGGGCATCGTACTCCCTTAGGAACGCCTGCCTGGGGCGGGCGAGCCGGACGATTCGGCATGCTTGGCCGTCGGAATCTCTTCCTCGCCGACCACGACTCCGCAGACCGCATGGTCCACGGCATCGGCATCCGGACGGGGAAACTCGAACGGCACGTCGGTGAACGAGGCTTTCTCGGTGACGAGATCGAGCGTCTTTCGCTCGATGATCTGGTTGCGGAGCACGTCCATCAGGCCCCGCTTCTCGAGGCTGGCCCGGACGCGACGCGGCGATTCCCCCGACTGGGCTGCGATCGCCCGAATCTCGTCGTCGTAATCGCCGCCAGTGTCGGAGATCGATTGATCCTCGGCGATCCGCTCGAGGATGAAGTGCTCCTTCAGTGCCCGGGCCGTGCTGGCCATCACCGACTGACGCAGTTCGTTGACATGGCGGCGGATCGAGTCGTCGTCGAAACCGCTGCGACGGAGTTCGAGGATCGACCGCTCCAATTCCCGCTGGCTCTGGCGACGGAGCAGGTCGGGGGGCAGATCCCAGTTGGCCGAGGCGGTCAGGGCACTGGCGACCTGCTGGCGGACCTGCCGGCGGCGATGCCATTCAAGCTGGTTTTCGAGTTGCTTGCGGATCGCGTCGTGAAGGGCGTCGGCCGATTCGAAGCCGCCGAGTTCGAGCAGCAGTTCGGGGGAGAGTTCGGGCAGTTCGAGTTTCTTCACCTCGAGTACCTGAAGTTCCATCGTCACGTCCTTGCCGCGGAGCGACTCGACGGCCGCCTCGTCGGAAATCTTCACGGTTGCCGTGACGGTCGTGCCGGGCTTGGCCTTCTTCACGAGTTTTTCAAAGCCGTCGAGCGAGGCGTCGGCGAACGACAGGCTCGGACGGACGAGGATCTCGAGTTCATCGGCGGCCGAGAGCACCGTATCGCCGTCCAGAAACCGGAGATTGGCGACGATCATGTCGCCTGCCGCAGGGGCACCATCGTGAGGCACCAGCCTGCTCCGCTCGCGGAGCACGTTGGAGAGAGCCTCGGAAACGTCTTCCTCGGAGATCGTGCGGGTCGGCCGTTTGATCGCCAGCCCCTGCCACTTCGGCATCTCGAACTCCGGCCGGACTTCGATCGCAAACTCGAAAGTCATCGGCCCCTCGTCGGGCAGGACGACGGCCCCGACGTCAAGATCTGGTTCGCTGATCGGCGAGAGCTTCTCCTGCTCCGTCACCTGCGAGAGGGCCTCGGTCAGCAGTCGGGAACGAATCTGGTCGGCGAGTTCACCCTTGAACCGGCTGCTGACGAGCGATCTGGGTGCCCGGCCCGGGCGGAAGCCGGGCAACAGGGCCGTCGGCATCAGTTCCTTGACCGCCTCGTCAAAATACCGAGAGATGTCTTCCCGCGGGATCGAGACCTTCACCTTCCGCTGGCAGGTCGAAACCTTGTCGATCGACACATCCAACTGGAGGGGCGTTCGCGACTCCTCCCCGGAGGCGTCGGCGGAAGGAGCGGCAGCGGCGGCGGTTTCAGACATGAATGGGTTCCGGAAAACAGACTCTGACGAGGGAACTTGTGGAGGGATCTCGAGCACATCCGGCGATCAGGAGGCGTCGCCACGGCTGGCCACGCTCCCCATCAACAGACCGCACACGTCGAGCCCGGGAAAGCGGACTGAAAGGAAGCGGGTGATGGGATTCGAACCCACGACAACCACGTTGGCAACGTGGTGCTCTACCAACTGAGCTACACCCGCACGCCGAGGCCCGGCACACGACCAACCCTCGGAACTCGGCGATTATAGGGGTGCAGGGGGTGGCCGCAAGATCACCCTCTGGGGAGTCCCGGTTTTTTACGGAAACTGGAAAGGCCTGTGAATCGGCGCGAATGGGGCCGCTTTCGGACGCCGGTCGCCTCGCATCAAGGTTGCGTCCCAGGCCAGGAAACTGGCTGCACATCCGGCCCGACATGCTTCCATATGGCAGTTGCCCGTCTCGCAGATCACACTTGGTGATCGGGTCTGATCCCCGTTCGTCCTCCACGATCCCAGGCGTCTTCCCAATGTCTCTCAGGCGGGTCACCACGCTCGACCTCCTCGCCGCCAAGCGGGAGGGCCGTCCGCTCACGATGGTTACGGCCTACGACTGGCCGACGGGACGGCTCGTCGATGCTTCCGGTGTCGATTGCGTGCTGGTCGGAGACAGCGTGGCGATGGTGGTGGCCGGCAGGGCATCGACGATCCCGGCCACGCTCGAGCAGATGATCTACCACGGCGAGATCGTCGCCCGGGCCGCGAGCAGGGCGATGGTTGTGGTCGACCTGCCGTTTCCGCTTCAGCATCTTGGCTGCCGGACGGCGGTCGAGGCGTCGGCCCGGATCCTCAAGGAAACCGGCTGCCAGGCGGTCAAGCTCGAAGGCACGGCCGGACAGGCCGATGTGATCGCGGCGATCGCGGCCGCCGGCATCCCGGTGATGGGGCACGTCGGCCTCCGGCCGCAGGCCGTGCACCAGCTCGGTGGCTACCGGATGCAGCGGGACATCGACACGCTCCTCGCCGATGCCCGGGCTGCGGCGGAGGCGGGCGCGTTCGCCGTGGTCCTCGAATGCATCCCGACGGAGGCGGCCAGGCTGATCACCGAAACGATCCCGATCCCCACGATCGGAATCGGTGCCGGCCTGCACTGCGACGGGCAGGTGCTCGTGCTCCACGATCTCGTGGGACTCTCGCTCGACCGCGTCCCGAGGTTCGTCCGCCAATACGCCGACGCCAAACTCGCCATCAGCGAGGCGCTGCTCGCCTGGCGGGAGGATGTCCTGCAGCGGCGGTTTCCCGGCGCCGCGGAGACGCTCGGATGAGGACTGAAGAGGCGGCTGCCGCCCCCGGCCCGGCGGCCAACAGACTCGCCGACACGACCAGCCCCTATCTGCTCCAGCATGCCGCCAATCCGGTCTGCTGGCAGCCTTGGGACGAGGCGTCGCTCGGGCAGGCGATCCGCGAAGACAAGCCGATTTTTCTCTCGATCGGGTATTCGGCCTGCCACTGGTGCCATGTGATGGCCCACGAAAGCTTCGAGGATTCCGCCACCGCGAAAGTGCTCAACGAGCACTTTGTGAACATTAAGGTCGACCGCGAGGAGCGGCCCGACATCGACAGCGTCTACATGACCGCGGTGCAGCTGTTGACCGGCCGCGGTGGCTGGCCGATGAGCGTCTTTCTGACACCGAAGCTGGAGCCGTTCTTCGCCGGCACCTACTGGCCTCCCGAGCCACGGATGGGGATGCCGGGATTTCGCCAGGTGCTCGCGGCGGTCGTCGAAGCCTGGAATCAAAGGCGCGATGCGGTGGTCCGGCAGGCGGATGCGCTCACCGCCGCACTGGCGGGGCCGCCTGCCAGAGCCGCGGCCCCGGCGGCCGTGTCCGAGGATCTGCTCGATGCGGCGGCTGCCGGTCTGGGGAGGTCCTACGACAGGCGACAGGGAGGGTTTGGGGCCGCGCCCAAGTTTCCCCATCCGATGGATTTGCGGCTCCTGCTGCGAACGTTCGCCCGGAGCGGACGACAGGCCGACCTCGAAATGGCAACGCACACGCTCCGCTGCATGGCCGCCGGCGGTATTCACGACCATCTCGGCGGCGGCTTCGCCCGCTATTCGGTGGATGACCGCTGGCTGGTGCCGCATTTCGAAAAGATGCTCTACGACAACGCCCTGCTGGCGACGGCCTACCTCGAGGCCTGGCTCGTGACGACTGATCCGGCCTTTGCTGCCACCTGCCGCGGCATCCTCGACTATCTGCTCCGCGACATGACCGACCCTCAGGGCGGCCTCTGGAGCGCCGAGGATGCCGACAGCGAAGGCGAGGAGGGCCGCTTCTACGTCTGGTCGCCCGACGAGATCACGGCCGTCCTCGGGGCGGACGAGGCGAGGCTTTTCTGCGAGGCCTACGACGTCACGCCGGCCGGGAACTTCGAGGGTCGGTCGATCCTCAACCTGCCACGTCCGATCGCACGACTGGCCGTGGCCTACGGCATCGAGGAGGCGGAACTTTCCCGCCGGCTCGGCATGGCGCGGGAAAAACTGCTCGCGATCCGGGCGAAGCGGGTGCGTCCCGGCATCGACGACAAACTGCTCGTGGCCTGGAACGGGCTGGCGATCGACAGTCTTGCCCGGGCCGGCGCCGCCTTCGGGGAACCGCGATACGTCGAGGCGGCCCGCCGGGCGGCCGACTTCCTGCTCGCCGAGTGCCGTGATGCGGAGGGCCGCCTCGCCCACCAGTGGCGTCGCGGACGGGCGAGCGGGCTGGCGTTTGCCGACGACCTGGCCTGCCTCGCCAACGGTCTCGTCAGTCTGTACGAGGCGACCTTTGAAGAGCGTTGGATCGCCGCGGCCTGCGAGCTCGCCGACCGCTTGCTGGCGTTCGTCGATCCAGAGGGCGGGGGATTTCATCAGACG
>CAMDFJ010000008.1 GCA_945897435.1 Candidatus Kuenenia stuttgartensis
CATCCTGCCGAATTTTCCTTGGCGACCTCCGGTCGCTGGTGATCACCCGGCCCTCCGGGCCTATCGCTCTTTGGCGGTTCTCATCTCGGCATCCTGCCGAATTTTCCTTGGCGACCTCCGGTCGCTGGTGATCACCCGGTCCTCCGGGCCTGGCGAGGGGTGGTAGGTCTTGGCAGTGACAGGCTGAAGCCTGTTCCACATCGGGCAGGGTCAAGGCTGATTGCTTCAATACAGCGAGATCCTCAGTCCGTCACGTTCGATGGTCGGCTGCCGCGTGTATCGCATTCGGCCGGCGAGCATCCGCACCTCGGCGGCGCGGCTGCCGAGATGCGCCCATGAGGCCAGAGTTGTGCGTGGCCTGGCTGCGGACGACGTCAGGCCCCAGGCGTCGCAGGACTCGCTCCAGAGGCGGTCGAGTGACCGCCTGCGGATGTGGATCGCATCGAAGGCGTACCAATCCTGGGGCTGCTCGATGACCGTGGCTCCGAACTCGGCGGCGATTGCCAGGAGCTGCTGATCGAGCCTGGTGGCGGCAGACTTGAGATCGTCGAGCGAAAGGCGGCAGCCCGGCACATAGAGCGTCCGCAGCAGGCTGTAGCGAAAGGATCCGACGCCGGAGATGCTCGCCAGCGGCAGCCGCGTGATCGCGATCGTAGCCTTCCGGGCGACCAACCGGGCCACGGCCTCCCGGACCCATGTCGCCACCTGATCCGCCGGGAAGCCATAGAGCAGATCGTTGCCCACGTCGGTGACGAGGGCGTGGAGCGGAGGAGGATCGGTCCGCAGATCCGAAATCCGGTCGAGCGCCCGCCAGATGCCGCACCAGAGGATCGAAGGCAGCCGCCTCATCCAAATACGGCTGTTGGCCCCGTAGGACCGGCCGTGTCCGGCGGCGACCGAGAATTCGAGCGACCCAGGCGAGCGATCGCGAACTGCGGCCACGAGCCGGGGCAATCCGCGCGAGACATTGCTCGCGCCGAGCACCACGAACGACCGCGGACGGCTCGCTAATTCCACCGCTGCCACGGCGTGTTTCCCGGCAGGTTCTGGAAGCACGACACGGCGAGCATTCCGAACATGATCCCGAGATAGGGTTCGTTTCGTGAGTAGGCCCAGACGGCGACAAGTCCACCGGCGATCATGCCGAGCACGCCGGCGATCCGATCCGCGTCGCCGACCCCGAGGCTGGCCAGGCCTTCCCGTACGATCTGGCCGCCGTCGAGAGGCGGCACCGGAAGCAGGTTGAGCAGCGGCCAGAAGATGTTCACCTGGAGCAGGAACCAGACAATCGCGAAAGCCAACTGCGACGGCAGCTGACGGCCGGCGTCGAGGCCGAGAGCCGCTCCGACCGACGAGATCGGAAAGGGCACGCGGTAGTCACCTGCCCTGAGCAGGGTGACGACCGCTGCGGCGAGCGCGAGTTGCGCCAGTGGCCCGGCCGCCGAGACGATCAGCCGCTCAATCGGCCGCCGCGCACCACGACGGCCCCAGCGATCCGGGATGGCGAGTCCGCCGAAGTGATAGAGGACGACGTGTGCGGCCTGGCCAAAGTACCGGTAGGCGAGGGCATGCCCCATCTCGTGGACGAGGATCGAGACAAAGACGACGGCCACCCAGGCCACGAGCGAGCGGAGCAATTCCCGCTGGTCGCCGCCGGCGAGGCTCTGGCAGACATTCCAGCCAAGCAGGGCGGCGGCCACCCAGAACCAGGCCGAAACCCGGACCGGAATCCCGCTCCAGGAAAACCTGAGGTCGGCGGCCGTGGGCTGGGGTTCGGTGAGAAACATGCTGCGATTATGCCGCGCGGGCTGGCTGGTGTGCGTTCAGCGACGCTGATTCCGGCGGAGCACAGCCGACGGCCATCGCCAGCACCGCCTCGGCGGCCCGGGCGGCCGATCCAGACCGGGCCACGCCCCGGGCGACGGCCTCGAGCCGACCGATCGTCGCCTGCCGGACCTGGGGCTCCACGAGCCATTCGACGGCATGCTCGGCAACCTGTTCGGCCGGATCCTGAACCGTGAGATACTCGGGGTAGACCGCCTCGTCGTCGGCCCGCGGCACGTTCCGTGGAGCCACCCAGACGCCCTCTGCCGGGCCGATCGGATCCCGGACGGCAAGCAGATTCACCAGCGTGATGAACCTGGCATGCCGGAACCAGCTCTGGACCACGTAGGCAAACCCGCCGACCCGGTAGACGATCACGGTCGGCACCCGGGCCGCGAGCAGTTCGAGCGACACCGAACCGCTGACCGCGATCGCACAGTCAGCCGAGGGCATCAGGCTGCGGGTGCGACCGACCGCGACCTCCACCTCGATGCCGCCGAGCTGGCAGGTGAGCGAACGGATGATCTCTCGAATCCGCTCGGCATGCCGTTCGTGCAACGCTCCGATGACAAACCGGGCTTCGGGCACGCGGCCGGCGACGATCGCCGCCGCCCGAAGAATCGTGCCGAGGTTGCCCTCGATCTCCTGGGTCCGTGAACCTGGAAGCAGCAACACCCTGCGGTCACCGTGGCGGGACTCCGCAGGCTGGTGCGATGTGTCGAGCTCATCGAAGAATGGATGCCCGACGAGCGTGCTCGGCATGCCGCGGGCGATGAACCAGTCGTGCTCGAACGGCAGCGCGGAAAGCACCCGATCGATGAGTCGCCTCATCTTGCCGATCCGCCAGCTGGCCCATGCCCAGATCTGCGGTGGGCAGTAGAAGACGACCGGAATCCCGTGCCGCTTCGCCCGCCAGGCGAGCCACCAGTGAAAGCCGGGAAAGTCGACGAGCACGCAGACATCCGGCCGGGCGTCGAGAAAACTCCTCTCTGCCCGCCGGGCGAGGTCGACGAAGCGATGGATGTTGAGGATCACCCGCAGGAACCACATCACGGCCAGCTGGGTCATGTCGGCCACGAGCCTGCAGCCCTCCGCCTCCATGCACGGCCCGCCGAGGCCGATGCATTCGAGATCGGGCCGCCGCTGCCTGAGCGCGCGGACGAGCAACGCCGCATGATGATCGCCGGACGGTTCTCCGGCGGAGAGAAACACTCGCATCGTGCCACCCTTCAAAACCGGGGGGATCGGGCGGAGTATTCCATGCCTGCGGCCCGCCACCTAGGCCATTTCACGGCCCGGCTGGGCAGCGTTTTCTCGCAGACAAGCCTGAATTTGGGTGTATTATGGACTGTTCCGTCCACGTGGTCCGCCCGTCCAATCAGAGAGTCTTTCGGATGCCCGGCTACCATTTCCGAAGTTCCACCCTTCCCCTGCGGGAGTACCGCGACGGCAGGATGCTCTGGATCCTTCTGCTGACGCTCGTCTCCCTCGCCGGAAACACCGGCTGGGCGATCCCCGGCGTCGATCCCGCACCCCTGCCAAAGGCTCCCAGGATCGCGGACGAGTCGGACGAGCCGGCCAAATCGGCCACGACGTTCGGCATGCCCGAGGGCTTCGTCGTCGAGCTCTTCGCCGCCGAGCCCGATGTTGCCAACCCGGTGGCCTTCTCGATCGATGAGCGGGGCCGCGTCTTCGTCTGCGAATCATTCCGACAAAACCAGGGCGTGACCGACAATCGCAAGCACGATCGAACCTGGGTCGAGGCCGATCTGGCTGCCCAGACGGTCGAGGACAGGCGTGCCTATCACCTCCGTCTGCTCGGCGACAAGGTGAAAGACTACGAACTCCAGGACGATCGCATCCGGCTGCTCGTCGATGCCGACAGAAATGGCAGGGCCGACTCCGCCGCGGTCTTCGCAGAGGGTTTCAACAGTCTGCTCGACGGCACGGCCGCGGGCATCCTCGCCCGCCGCGGGGACCTGTTTCTGACCTGCATTCCCAGCCTCTATCGGCTTCGAGACGAAAACGGCGACGGCGTGGCCGACAAGACCCCCGGCGAACGGGCGATCCTCTCGACTGGCTATGGCGTGCGGGTGGCACTGCGGGGGCACGATCTCCACGGTCTGATCCTCGGACCGGATGGACGGCTCTATTTCACGATCGGCGACCGCGGCTACCGCCTCGAGCATGACGGCCGGGTCGATCATGATCCGGGCTCTGGTGCCGTGTTTCGCTGCGAACCCGACGGTCGCAACCTCGAGGTCTTCGCCCGCAGCCTGCGGAATCCACAGGAACTTGCCTTCGACGACCTCGGCAACCTGTTCACCGTCGACAACAACTCGGACGGAGGCGACAAGGCCCGGGTCGTGCACCTCGTTCCTGGCAGCGAGTCCGGCTGGAACATGTCCTTTCAATATCTCGACGACCGTGGCCCCTGGAGTCGGGAAAAGATCTGGCACACTGCCTGCGACGGCCAGCCGGCCTGGACACTGCCGCCGCTGGCCCATCTCGGCGCGGGTCCATCTGGAATGGCCGCCTACCCCGGCACCGGCCTGACGTCCCACTTCGACGATCGCTTCCTCCTCGCCGACTTCCACGGCGGCGCCCCGGGCAGTTCGGTGCGTTCGTTCCGAGTCCGTCCCGATGGCGCGACGTTCAGAGTCTGCGACGAGGAAGAAACGTTCCGACACATCCTCGCGACCGACGTCGAATTCGGGCCCGACGGGGCTGTCTGGGTGAGCGACTGGGTCCACGGATGGGATGGCGAAGGCAAGGGAAGGCTCTGGCGGTTTCGGCCCAAGGATCAGGATGCGAAGGTCGTCGACGAGGTGCGGTCGCTGCTCGCGGGCGATTGGGAGGCGATCGATCCGGAAAGACTTCTCGGATTGCTCGGCCATGCCGATCGGCGGGTTCGCCTCGAGGCCCAATGGGAACTCGCCCGCAGGCGGGAGGCAGCCTCGTTCGCGAGGCTGCTCGGCGAAACGGCGACGCCGCTGTTGGCACGGGTGCATGCGGTGCAGGGTCTCGGACAGATCCTGCGGATGGAGAAGGAGCAGGTGGTCGATCCCCTGATCAAAGCCTCGGCCAGCCCCGACTGGGAGCTGCGGATGGTGGCCGCCCGGGCTCTCGGCGACTGCCCTCCTGCCGCGACCCGACGTGCCGACGTGCGGGCGGCGCTCGGACGGCGGCTCAGCGATGGCCACCCGCACGTGCAGGTGGCTGCGGCGACGGCTCTCGGCCAGCTCGGCCATCGGCCTGGCGATGATCCGGCGATCGGGAGCGAACTGATTGCACTCGCCGAGCGCAACGCCGACGCCGACCGCACCCTGCGTCATGCGGCAGTGATCGGGATCGCCGGCGGCATGCCAGCCGAGGCCCTCGAGTCATTGCTTGGACATCCCTCCGCCAGCCTGCGGATGGTCGCCTGTCTGGTTCTTCGCCGCCGCGCCGACGACCGGATCGTGAGGCTGCTCGACGACCCCGACGAGGCGATCGTCGTCGAGGCGGCGCGGGCCATTCACGACATTCCGCTCAGCGGCTGCCTCGCGGCTCTCGCCTCCCGGGCCGGCAGCGGTCCGGCCAACGAAGCCTTTCTTCGCCGGGCCGTGTCGGCCGCCGAACAGATTGGCACGTCCGCGACGGCCCGCGAACTCGTCCGGGTCATCGACCGCGAAGACGCTTCCCAGGCGACCCGACTCGAGGCTGTCGACGCCCTGCGAGCCTGGAAAAATCCGCCGAAGGTCAACCGGGTGACGGGAGCCTGGCTGCCGCTCGCCACCCCCCGCGATGCAGCGCCGGCCCGCGAGGCACTCCGCGATGCGATGGCCTCCCTGGTTCACGACACTGCCAAACCGCGGCTCGATGAATCCCTGCGCTCGGCATTGCTGACTGCGGCCTCGAGCCTCGGCATCGACGGCGTCGGGCCGCTGCTCGCAGCCTGGTGCGACGATGCCTCGTGCAGCGCCGCCTCCCGGGCCAAGGCACTCGATGCGCTCTTCGTGGCGGAACATCCGGACGTCCTCGGGATCGCCGATCGGCTGATCGCTGACGACGAGCCCTTGGTGCGGACCGCGGCCCGACGGGTGCGGGCGAGCAAAAACCCGACCGCGGCGATCGTGCCCGACCTCGTCTCCGCCTGCGGCGGAGACGACCTGGAAGAGAGACAGGCTGCCGTGGGCCTGCTGGCCAGCATCTCGGAGCCATCCGCCACCGCCGCCATCGGCGAACTCCATGAAAAACTCCTCGCTGGCAATCTCGATCCGACGATCGCCCTCGAGGTTCGAGAGGCTGCCCGGGTGCGACTCGGCGAGGCTGAGGCATCACGGCCGACGGTGACGGGTCGGGAAGGGAACGGCCCGGCAACAGCCACAGACCCACTGGCGGAATGGAGCGATCTGCTCGTCGGAGGCAACGCCCAGCGGGGCCGCGACATCTTTCTGAAGAAGACCGAGGTCTCCTGCCTCCGCTGCCATGCGGTGGAGGGCAGCGGTGGAAACGTCGGCCCGAAGCTCGACGGAATCGCCGCAACCCGCGACGCCCGCTACCTGCTCGAAGCGATCGTGCTGCCGAATGCCAGGGTCGCCGAAGGCTACCGCACGACCATCATCGTCACCGACGAGGGACGCACCGTTTCCGGGATCGTCATCGGCGAGGACGATGGCTTCGTCAGGCTCAGAAACGCCGATGGCAAGGAGGAGCGGGTGGCCGTGGGGTCGATTGAAGACCGCACCAGCGGTCCGAGCTCGATGCCGGCGGATCTGGCGGCGAAGCTGACTCGGCGGGAACTTCGCGATCTGGTTGCCTGGCTCCAGGGCCTGCGCTGACTGGCCCCGGTCAGCGACGCCGGGGTTCGGGCAGGCCCGAGGCCACGACGGCACCGCAGGCAATGACGGCGGCACCGACGACGAACACGTGGCGGAAGCCGAACCGGTCGACGGCCATCCCCACCAGCGGCGAGACCACGAAGGGCGCCGCCAGCGCGGCCCCCACGATGCTCACATACCGCGGATGCTCGACGGCAGCCGGCGCGAGTTCGAGGGCATAGTTGGTGAAGATCTTCAGCGAGATCGGATTCAGCCCCAGTGGAACATAGACCAGCCAGAACCATTCCACGGCGGTTGCATGCGGTAGCAGCGAGAGGCCGGTGGCGATCAGCGGTGTCGCCGCCGAGAGGCCGACCAGCCAGACGAGCACGTCCCGCGTGCCGCGGCGATCGGAGACCGGACCGGCAAACAGGCTCGCGACGCCAGTGGCGGCGTTCTGCACGACGACCCACCAGAGCAGGCTGTCGATCCGACTGCCGAGCCGATCCCTGGCGAAGGCCTGGTAGTGGGGAAACATGATCAGCACGGCTGAGAAGCAGGCTGCCACGGCGGTCAATCGGACGAGCGCGGCATCGGCTGCCAGCGTCCGCCGCCAGGCATCGATGCCACGGCCGACGGCGGCACGCATCCCTGCCAGCCGGCCGACGGTCGGCGTCGGCAGGCTGGCCGCGGCTTCGGCCAACTCGACGGGCTCGTCGAGAAAGATCGGCAGGATGGCGGCCAGCGCGAAGAAAAGGGCGGTGGCCGCGAAGATCTTGGGAAAGCCATCGGGCTGCCCGAGCCACGGTCCGAGCAGCACAACGGCTGCAACGATCGCCAAGACGCTGCCCAAGGCCGTTCCCACGACAAGTGCCCTGCCGCGGCGGCCAGGCGAGACGAGTTTTCCCTGGAGGGCGGCGAAGGCGAGTTGGTTGAGCCCATTGACGGCCGAGAAGCCCGCGTAGAGCACCAGAAACAACAGCGCCAGCAGATCGGGTCGGCGGGCCTCGAGTGGCCCCCAGGCCGCGGCCAGCAGTCCGAAGCAGGCCGCCATCGCCAGGCTCGTGGCGACGAGCGTCCACTGCTTTCTGGGCAGCCTGCCGAGCGCCCCTGAGACGAACAGCGGCGGCAGGCTCTGACCACCCCGGTTGAGCACCGGGAGCAGTCCGCGCAGCAGTCCCGAGTCGACGACGGCATCGAGCACCGCCGGCATGATGATCGTCTCGGTCTTGAAGATCCAGCCGATGCGGACGACGACCTGGTAGGCCTCGAGCCAGGCGGTATTTCGGGCCTCTCTGTCGCGTCCGCCATCGACAGATTCCTGCCCATTTCCGACACCCGACCCACGGCTCCCCGGGGTCGATCCGCGGTCGTTGTAACTCACGGTCATGGGGGTACGATTGGGATCCTGAGGCAGGTGGCGATTCCCTTGCAGCATGAGGCTTTCGAGCCGCCGCGTCCATCGTGCCAGACTCCAGTCCTCCGAGGATGCGTTGGCAAAGCATGAGCCCGAACTGCCACTTTCGCATCCGCCGCCTGAAGATCCTCGCCGCCCTGCTGACGCCGCTGATCGCGGCGGTTTTCTCTTCGGTCGCCTCTGCCGCCGACGGGCAGGGACGGCTCGTCTGGTTTGGCACCTACACCGGGGGCCGCTCGCAGAGCGAAGGCATTCATGTCTCCAGGTTCGATGACGACACCGGCAGGCTCTCGACCGTCAGGCTGGCGGCACCCGCGAAGAACCCGTCGTTTCTGGCGCTCCATCCGGCCCTCCCCGTGCTCTATGCGGTCTCGGAAACCGCCGGCAGTGACGGCAGGCCGCAGGGTGCAGTCGTCTCGTTCAGGATCGATCCCTCGACCGGGATTCTCGAGCGACAGAGCGAGCAGCCTTCCGGTGGTAGCGGCCCCTGCCATCTCTCGGTCGATCGCAGCGGCCGCGTGCTGCTTGCGGCCAACTACGGCGGTGGCAGCGTGATCTGTCTTGGACTCGAGGCCGATGGCAGCCTGCGGCCGGTCGTCCCCGGAGGCTTCCTGCAGCACGAGGGCAGCAGCCTGAACCCGAAGCGGCAGCAGGGTCCGCACGGACACTCGATCGACGCCTCGCCCGACGGCCGCTTCGCCATCAGTTGCGATCTTGGCATCGACAAGGTGCTCGTCCATGGACTCGATACCGCCGCGGCGACGCTCGCGCCGCACTCGGCTGCCAGCATGGCTCCGGCCGCCGGCCCCCGTCACTTCGCCCTCCATCCGAACGGACGGTTCGGGTACGTGGTCAACGAACTCGATCTCACGGTGACGGCCTGCGGTTTTGATCCTTTAGCCGGGGTGCTCACACCGCTGCAGTCGCTCTCCACACTTCCTGACGGCGTCAGCGACCGGGAGGGGTTCTCGACCGCCGAGATCGCCGTTCACCCCAACGGTCAGACGGTCTATGCGTCGAACCGCGGCCACGACTCGATCGCCAGTTTTGTGATCGACGCCCCGACGGGCCGGCTCAGCTTCCTCGGCTGCGAGCCGATCCGGGGCAAGACACCGCGACACTTCGCGATCGACCCTTCGGGGCGGCACCTGTTGGCTGCCGGACAGCATTCGGATACGGTGACCGTCTTCGCGATCGACCCGAATTCCGGCAGAATGCGATTCACCGGACAGTCGATCGATGTACCCTCTCCGGTCTGCGTGCTGTTCCACCCCTCCCGCTGACGTCGAAACATCCTGGCCGATGCTCGTCTGCCGTCTCAAATCGAAGATCCACCGGGCCGTCGTCACCGCGGCGTCGATCGACTACGAGGGAAGCCTCACGATCGCGGCCGACCTCGCCCGTCAGGTGGGGCTGGCGGCCTATGAAAAGATCCTCGTCGGAAACCTGGCCAACGGGGAGCGGTTCGAGACCTATGTGATCCTCGGTCCGGAAGGATCGGGAGCGATCGAACTCAACGGAGCCACGGCCCATCTCGGCAAGCCGGGGGACCGGCTCACGATCATGTCGTTCACCTGGCTCGATGGCTACGAGGCTGGCCGGCACACGCCTGCGGTGATCCTGCTCGACGAGCGGAATCGGGTCGTCCGCTAACCTCTGCCTCTCGTCTCAGCGGACGACAGGCCGCTGCAGCAGCAGCAACTCGAGGTAGCTGCGTCGCTCGGGCGTGCCGCAGCCGAGTTCTTCGGCGAGCGCCAGGATACAGGCCTGGGCCATCGGCACCTCGCCTTCGCGGGCCAGCAGTTCCAGTTCGACGAACTCCCCCAGACCGACGACGCTGTCGAGTGCCAGATCGACCTCAGCCCCCTGCCAGGGCACCCTGGCAGGCGTTCGCCGCTTGGCAACCTCGAGCACGCTGCGAAAGCCGAGCGCCTCGAGGAGTTCGCTCCAGCGGTCGATCGTCGCCGGCGGCCCGCCGGAAAGTTCGGAGGGAATCGATCCGAGCGGCAGTTCGATCTCGCGGCGTGTCTTGGTGGTGGCGTCGATCCGCGGGCCTTTCCAGGTAATGGCGACATCATCACCGACCCGCCGCAGCCGCAATGCCTCGTCGGTACGGGCGAAATCCCGGGCCGGATGGGCGAAATAGCGGTCGACCTGATCGATCGGCTCGCCCATCCGGGCGGCGAGCGCCGTCAGCCGGCGTTCGAGCGACGCCCTTTCTGCCACCGGAAATTTGACTTCCACCTCATACACTTGTGCGATCCTCCGCCTGTCTGACCAGACACCTTCCCCTGCCAGGTGCGACCCAGAATGCCACACGCAAGCCAACCGAGCCCGATGATAGCCCGGCGGCAGCCCGCCAGGCACGCCCACCGGATTCTGATCGGACTGATCGCCGCTGCCATGCTGCCGATCGGCTGTGGTGGTCCGCCTTCCGGGCACCCCGCAATCGGCCAAACCGTCGGCAGCCTGCCGATCGTCTCGATCCGCGAGCCGTCGAAGAATCCCCCGACGCTTGCCGGGAAGGTGACCCTGCTCAACTTCTGGGGCACCTGGTGCCCCCCCTGCCGCCGCGAACTGCCGGGCATGGCCCGGATCGCGGGCCGGCTGGCGGACGAACCGGGGTTTCAACTGATCGCCATCTCCTGCGGAGCCGGAGGCCCCGACGAGATCGACGAGATCCGCGACACCACCAAGGCCTTCCTTGCCGAACAGCGTCTTGCTCTCGACCCCTGGGCCGATCCCGACGGCATGACGCGGATGATCTTTTCCGAGGCGTTCGGTTTCTCGGCCTATCCCACGACCTATCTGATCGGCCCCGATCGCCGGATCCGGGCTGTCTGGACGGGCTTTCGCGGCCGTGACGAGGCGGAGATGGCCGCCGCCGTGGTCGAGGCCCTCAAGACGCTGACGGGTTCCGCGGCTCCTGCGGCCGCAGTCGCTCGATGAAGGCCGCGGCGGCCGCGGCGGGATCGGCGGCCGAGGTCACGGCTGATGCCACGGCAACCCGCCGGTAGCCGAGGGCCGTGATCTGCTCGAGTCGATCGAGCGTGATGCCCCCGATCGCGAACGTCGGCAGTCGGATTTCGCGGGCGACTCCGACGAGGAACTCCGCCGGGGCGAAACTCTCGAACGACTTGGTCGATGACGGAAAGCAGGGGCCGATGCCGAGGTAGTCGGCCCCTTCGAGGACGGCGATCCGTGCCTCATCGAGGTCGTGTGCGGTTCTGCCGAGCAGCCCCCGCGGGCCGATCACCCGGCGGACGAGCCCGGTCGGGAGGTCGTCGGCTCCGGTGTGGGCTCCATCGGCAGAGGCCGCAACGGCGACATCGACCCGGTCGTTGACGACGACGAGGCCGGCGCCACCGTGGTGCTGACGCCGGGTGATACCGACGGCCCGTCGAACCCGATCTGCCAGCTGCGGAAGCCCGAGATCCTTGTCGCGAATCTGGAACATCCGCACCCCCGCCTCGACAAGCGATTCGACAAGCCGCTCGAAGACGTGGGCATCGGCACGGCCGTCGAGCAGCACGCAGAGCGTGATGCCCCGCAGCCGCTCGGTCGAACGCGCCGTGCCGAGGGCGGCCCGCTCCAAGACGTAGAGTCGGTAGCGGATCTGCTCGAACCGTGCCGCAACCGCTGGTGCCAGCATCCGGGCGCATTCCTGCAGGCTGCGGAGCGACTGGCCGGCGCGGGCGGCGTTGGCGGCGATGATGTCATCGACAGTCGCCCGGGGCAGGGCCGCGTCGGCCTCGGCACCGGCTCCGACGTCGCCCCCGACATCCCGCGCGGCCTGACGCAGAGCGAGTTCCGGCTCCACCAGAACCGCGGCCAGATCATGCCGCAGCTGCTTCGCGAGCCCCGTGAGATGGGCATCGTCGAGGGCGAACCGGACGATGTCCTCGACGACCCGCAGGGCCTCGCCCGCCCGATTGGCCGAGGCATCGATTGCCCGCCAGACTCCGGCCCCGGTTCCGGTCACCTCTCCGGGCTGCTCGAATCGGGCGAACTCCCGCCGCTGCTCTGCCGCGGCCTGCGTGTCTGGGTTGTCTGCCACCGCTTGCTCCATTCGCCTGTTCACCGAACCCGCAGATTCCCCGGCTTCCGCCCGGGGATTCCGCAGCCTCTGTTGTAGCCCGTGGACGCCTTGGAGAAATCTCCGCCCGTTCCTACACTCCCGCCCCCACTCCGTCGGTGTCATTCGTTCCCGCACGCCCGCAGAGGATCCTCGCGGTGGCAGCCCTCCGATACCTCACGCTGCTCTGGCCCGGCATGCCCTGGCTCTGGCTCCGCGGCAGCAGGGCCGGCCTCGTGCTCGCCCTCGCCTTCGCGATCGTGCTCGACGTGGCGATCCTGACCACCTGGATCTGGTCGGACCTCGTCGATGCGGGCGTTCCCATCGGGCTCTGGGCCGCGGCGGCCGCGGTCTGGATCATCGCCAGCGTTTCGGCCCTGTCGGCATTTCCGACGCCGCTGCGAACCCGCCGAAACGCCGCCACCGACGGGCTCTTCGTCGAGGCCCGCGACGCCTATCTGGCCCGCGACTGGCTCAAGGCGGAGACCAAGCTGCGGGCCCTGCTCGTGGTCGCCCCGACCGATGGCGAGGCACAGCTGCTGCTCGCGACACTCTTCCGCCGTGCGGGAAGGCTCGCCGAAGCCCGGACCGCTCTCGACAAACTTGCCCGCAGCGATTCCGGCGCGGCATGGGCCTCGGCGATCAACCGGGAACGAACGCGAATCGCAGCCGGGGCCAGCAGGCCGGCCGACGCAAAACCGGACCTGGGCCCGCAGCCAGCCATCCTCGCCCTCGACCGCCCCACGGCGGAGGGCGAACCCGACTCACTGGCGGCCTAGTCGCATGCCGAAGCCGACGGGCGGCCTCGAAAAAGTCGGTTTTGCCCCGAAATGCCACTCTGCCGCGACGGGCGACGCCGGCCCTCCTACAATCTCGCACGGGTGGAATCAGGACCGCCGTTTGGCGTAAGGTTTGCACCATTTCAATCTCTCGATTGGCCGGCTGCCGGAATGGCATCCCCGGCCGGTGATGAATCCCGCGAAGGAACAGCACATGTACGAGCGTTTCACCGACCGTGCCCGAAAAGTGATGCAGCTGGCCAATCAGGAGGCCCAGCGGTTCAACCATGAGTACATCGGCACGGAGCATGTCCTTCTCGGTCTGATCAAGGAGGGGAGCGGCGTGGCGGCGAACGTCCTCAAAAACCTCGACATCGACCTGCGGAAGATCCGCATGGAGGTCGAAAAACTCGTCCAGAGCGGCCCGGACATGGTCACCATGGGGAAACTGCCCCAGACCCCCCGGGCGAAGAAGGTGATCGAATATTCGATGGAGGAGGCCCGCAACCTCAACCATAACTACGTCGGCACGGAGCACATCCTGCTCGGACTGCTCCGGGAGCAGGAGGGGGTCGCCGCGCAGGTGCTGATGAACCTCGGCCTCAAACTCGAGGACGTCCGCGAGGAGGTCCTCAACCTGCTTGGCCACGGCATGGAGAATGAGGGAGGCGAACGGGCCGGGATGGGCGGCCGGCAGACGGCCGGTGCCGGAGCCGGCGGCGGCGAAACATCGACCAAGGGCGGCAAGAGCAAGACCCCTGCCCTCGACAGCTTCGGCCGCGACCTCACCGAACTCGCCCGTCAGGGAAAACTCGACCCGGTGATCGGCCGCGAGAAGGAGATCGAGCGGGCGATCCAGATCCTCTGCCGTCGCACCAAGAACAATCCCGTTCTCCTCGGCGAGGCGGGTGTGGGCAAAACGGCGATCGTCGAGGGCTTCGCCCAGCGGGTGGTCGACGGCAACGTGCCCGAACTGCTTGCCGACAGGCGGATCGTCGTCCTCGACCTGGCGATGATGGTCGCCGGCACCAAGTACCGCGGCCAATTCGAGGAGCGGATCAAGGCGGTGATGAACGAGGTCCGCCGGGCCAAAAATACGATCCTTTTCATCGACGAACTCCACACGCTCGTCGGTGCCGGCGGTGCCGAGGGGGCGATCGACGCCTCGAACGTGCTCAAGCCGGCACTCGCCCGCGGCGAGATCCAGTGCATCGGCGCCACCACGCTCGACGAGTATCGCAAGTACATCGAGAAGGATTCGGCCCTCGACCGCCGGTTTCAGATCATCATGATCGAGCCGGCCAGCAAGGCCGAGGCCGTGGAGATCCTCAAGGGTCTTCGCGACCGCTACGAGTCGCACCATCGTGTTCAAATCACGAACGAGGCCCTCGAGAGCGCCGTCGAACTCTCGAGCCGCTACATCACCGGCCGCTGCCTCCCCGACAAGGCGATCGACGTGATCGACGAGGCGGGGGCCCGCGTCCGCCTCAAGGCGATGACCAAGCCGCCAGATCTCAAGGAGATCGACGAGGAGGTCGAGAAGCTCAACAAGGAGAAGGAGGAGGCGGTCGCCAATCAGGATTTCGAGAAGGCGGCGGCCCTCCGAGATCAGGCTGACAAGCTCAAGAAGAAGAAGCAGTCGATGACCCGCGACTGGCGGGACAAGAGCCGTGAGGCCGACGGCGTCGTCGATGAGGAGGTCGTGGCGGAGGTCGTCTCCAAGATGACCGGCATCCCGCTGACCCGGATGAGCACCGAGGATCAGGCCCGACTGATGGGCATGGAAGACGAACTCCACAAGAAGGTCATCGGTCAGGACGCCGCGATCAAGAGCGTCTCGAAGGCGGTTCGTCGCAGCCGCTCCGGCCTCAAGGATCCGAAGCGGCCGATCGGTTCGTTCGTCTTCGCGGGCCCCACCGGCGTCGGCAAGACGCTGCTCGCCAAGGCGCTGGCCCAGTTCATGTTCGGCGATGCCGATGCGCTGATCCAGATCGACATGAGCGAATACATGGAGAAGCACAACGTCAGCCGTCTGATCGGTGCCCCGCCGGGCTATGTCGGCTTCGAGGAGGGCGGCCAGCTGACCGAGAAAATCAGAAGGCGTCCTTATGCCGTGGTGTTGCTCGACGAGATCGAAAAGGCCCATCCCGACGTGTTCAACATGCTGCTGCAGGTGATGGAGGAGGGTCGACTCACCGATTCCTTCGGTCGCAACGTCGACTTCCGCAACACGATCATCATCATGACGACCAATGCGGGTGCCGAGGCGATCAAGAACGAGTCGGCCTTCGGCTTCCAAAAGCCGGACGACGACGCCAGCTACGACAGCATGAAGGGCCGCGTCAACGAGCGGATCGAGAAGGTGTTTCGGCCCGAGTTCCTCAACCGTCTCGACGACGTGATCGTGTTCCACCACCTCACGGTCGACGACCTCAAGAAGGTCATCGACATCGAGCTGGCCAAGGTTCGCGAACGCCTCGGCGAGCGCGGCCTCAAGCTGGAACTCACCGAAGAGGCCAAGAAGTTCCTCATCAAGAAGGGCTCGGATACCGACTTCGGCGCCCGTCCGCTGCGTCGGGCACTCGAGAACTACATCGAGGATCCGGTCTCCGAAGAACTGCTCAAGGGCGAGTTCCAGGGCAAGGACACGATCCAGGTCGACTGCACCGAGGTCGCCGGCAAGAAGCAGCTCGTCTTCAAGGGGATCGCTACGGCCGAACCGGTCGCTGCAGGTCCGACCGGCGAGTCTTCCGCCTCGTAGCAGCGTCGCCTCTCAGCCCGATAGTTCTCGGCCGTGGCAGCCGGATACAGCTGCCACGGCCGGAGGGGCTGCGTCAGCTGGATTTCCTGGAGAGCGAGTTCAGCGCCTTCGTGAGCTTGCGTTCGGAAGGGTCCCTCTTGGCGGGCAGTTTTTCCAGGGCCCGTTCCAGTCGGCGGCAGCGGCCGCAGAGCCTGTCTTTGAAGCAGGGCTCTTCCGCCCGGTACTCCTTGCTGCGGCCACACGAGACACAGGTGTACGACCAGGAAAACCTGCTCTGCAACTTCTTCATCGTGGTTCACCTCGCTTCGTTCGGTCGGTTCGACCAATTGTCCAGCAGGACCTTCGTTCCGCCCTGCGGGATTCGGATACGGGTTCCAGGCCGGCATTGTTCGGCATGAACTGTCGAAAATGGCCTCGGGACCGAGGCTGGAAGTCGCGACGGTGTGGAATTAGGCTCACACGCTGGTAGCGGTGCGAACCGCTGCGAAACGAAGCCCGCACCCGCTGATTCGCTGATGCCCCGATTGACCACACGTTTCAGAGTCTGGTTCTTGGTCGTCTGGCTCGTCGTGCCGGCCTGCGGGCCAGGCAGCCCCCGTCCCCCCGCCTCGAAGGCCACGCTTCAGCCGCCGGCAGCCGGTCATGCCCTGGGCCTCTATCCGACATCGGCCTACACCCGGCTCCTCGGCCGGCCGGCTCCGGCGCTCTCGGTCTCCCACTGGACGGCCGGAGACGATACGGCATGCAGTCCGTTCGAAACCTTCGAACGGGGCCGGGTCCATCTGATCGCATTCTGGGCCACCTGGTGCCCGCTCTGCCGGGAGGCCCTGCCTGAACTTGCAGGACTGCTGCAGCAGGAAGACCTACGGGATGTGGCCGTCATCGCGGTGACCCACGAATCGCCTGACGATGTCCGGCAGTTTCTCGCCAGCGACGACGAGGCGGTCCGGCCGGCCACCGAGGTGGCGAAAAAGTGCTGCATTGCGATCGACCCTGACGAATCGGTCCACCGCGACTACATGGAGGCGGTGGATGAAACCGGGATTCCGACGGTGTTCATCGTCGGCCGCGGAGGCCTGGTTGAATGGATCGGCCACCCGTCGGAGATCGCTTCACCGCTGCAACGTGTGGTCGAGGGAACCTGGGATCGCGCGGCCTTCATCGCCGAGCGTGCCCGGATCGAACCGATCCGGGCACGGATGGCAAAGATCGTCGAACGCAGCCAGGAAAAGAATCCTGCCGAGGCGGTCGCGGACCTGCGGAACTTCGCGGCCACAGAACGTGACGACGCCGAGACACTCAACGAGATCGGCTGGCTGGTGGTCGAGTTTGCCGAAGACAAGCCGCTCCCGGCCGAGATCGTCTCGACGGCGATCGCAGCCGTGCAGCGGAGCCTGGCGATCGCTCCCGACGATGGCAACACGCTCGACACGCTGGCCCACCTGCAACGGATGCAGGGAAAGCGTGAGGCCGCCATCGAGACGGCAAAACGGGCGCTCGAGCGGCCCGGCCCGCATGTCGAGGCGACGCGAAGGTTTCTCCGCGAACTCGATCCACCGGTACCGACCGGGGGCTGAGAAG
Source organism: Candidatus Kuenenia stuttgartensis (assembly GCA_945897435.1). Classification (GTDB taxonomy): domain Bacteria; phylum Planctomycetota; class Planctomycetia; order Pirellulales; family UBA1268; genus RGVT01. Next base: position 17,240 of record CAMDFJ010000008.1, read on the forward strand.
CCCCTCTCCGGGCCAGTTCCCCCAGCCTGCCGCGACAAACACAGAATCGTCGCGGATGGCTCAACTTGCCCGACCCGCATGGCCGATACGACCGACATCCCTCAGGTCGCATCCCCATGGCATCTCCAACCGTCCCTGCCGCCGCCCAGCCATCAGGCCTCGCCGGATGGTTCGTCAATCAGGTCGCCAACGTCGGCGAATTCGCCATGGCCAGGGTCGCCGGCATCGGTGACGTGGCAATCTTCTCGCTGCGGACGCTGGGCTGGCTGTTCTCGCGGCGGCAGCGGCGGGATGTCCTGCTTCCGGCCTTCTACCAGATCGGCGTGCTCTCGCTGCCCGTCGTCGCCATCACCGGCCTGTTCATCGGGATGGTGCTGGCCGTGCAGAGTTTCGCCCAGTTCAAGGCGCTCGGACTGGAAACGAGGCTCGGTTCGGTGATCAACCTGTCTCTCGTCCGTGAACTCGGGCCGGTACTGGCGGCCACGATGCTCGCCGGCCGGGTCGGCAGCGCGATGGCCGCGGAACTGGGCACGATGCGGGTCACCGAACAGATCGACGCGCTCGAGAGCATGGGCGCCAATCCCATCTACTATCTCGTGGTGCCGCGATTTCTCGGCTGCCTGGTGCTGATCCCCACGCTCACGATCATGGCCGACTTCATGGGCGTGCTTGGCGGCTATCTCTACTCATACGGGCTGCTGGGGATCGACTACCACCACTACTGGGCCAATTCCCGGGAGTATGTCGACGCCTTCGACTTCCTGATGGGGATCTTCAAGACGTTCTTCTTCGGCGCGGCAATCGCCCTGGTGAGCTGCCACCACGGCTTCAACTGCGAACACGGCGCGGAGGGGGTCGGCCGGGCCGCGACAAACGCCTTTGTGCATTCGTTCGTGCTGATCCTGGTGCTCGACCTGTTCCTCGGCATCTGGCTCAACAACGTCCACGACTTCTTCCGTCCCGAGGGTCCGCGCAAGCTGCTCTGACCCCACTCCCTCCTCGAGATCATGCCATGCCGGCCATCGCCTCCGCCCCGTCCGTCCGCCATGAACAGCCCGAGCAGCCGATGCTGGAGATCGATTCCGTCTCGGTCCGATTCGGAAGGCAGCCGGTGCTCCGCGACATCTCGCTGCAGATCCCTGGGGGCGAGACGCTCGTGATTCTCGGGGAGAGCGGCTGCGGCAAGACGGTGCTGTTGAAGACACTGATCGGACTGGTGCGCCCCACCGAAGGGGACATTCGCTTCGAGGGGCAGTCGCTCGGCGAAATGAACGACCGCCGGCTGGCATCGATCCGCACCCGTTACGGCTTCGTCTTCCAGAACGCTGCTCTGTTTGACAGCCTGACGATCGCCGACAACATCTCCTTCCCGCTCAGGGAGCACACACGGCTGGACGAGGCGGAGATCGCCATGATCGTCGAGTCGCTGCTTGCCGAGGTGGGGCTGCCCCGTTCCGCGGCCCGCAAGAAGCCGGTGCAGCTCTCTGGAGGGATGCGGAAGCGGGCCGGCCTGGCCCGGGCACTGGCCCTCGACCCGCCGCTGGTGCTCTACGACGAACCGACCACCGGACTCGATCCGATCATGACCGATGTGATCAACGAGCTCATCCTTCGGGTTCGCAATCGGGAGGGAGTTACGAGCGTCGTCGTCACCCACGACATGAACACCGCCCGCAAGGTGGCGGACAGGATCATCATGCTCTATCCGCTGTTTCGGCTCGAGGCGGATGAGTCGCAGATCGTCTTCGAGGGCACGCCCGCCGAACTCGACGCCTGCAGCGATCCCCGGATTCGCCAGTTCGTCGAGGGTCGTGCCGGCTCGCGACTGATCGAGCTGCAGGACGAGCAGGAGCGAGATTCTCCATGAATGACCGCGTGATGCAGTTCCGCGTCGGTGTGATGGTGCTCGCCACCGCGATCATCGCCGGCATCCTGATCGTGCTCTTCGGCGACCTGCCCTCGCTGGTGCAGGCGACCTATCCGCTGAAGATGGAATTCAGCGACGCCCGGGGCGTGTCGCAGGGGACGCCGGTTCGCAAGAATGGAATCCTCGTCGGACGCGTCGGCAGCGTGACGCTCAACGAACGTGGCGGCGTGACCGTCGTCGCCGACATCGATTCCTACGTGCCCGTCTACAAGGACGAGCAGCCGCGGATCGGCGGCTCCCTGCTCGGCGACGCCGAAATCTCGCTCGTTCCCGGTCGGATCGTGCCGCCGCGGCAGCGGCTGGGAAAGGAGGAGGTGCTCACGGGGGCCGTCTCCCGCGACCCATTCGAGGTCTTTGCCACGCTGGAGCCGAAGTTTGGAGCCACCCTCGAATCCCTCGCCGAGGCCAGCGAGTCGGTCACCAAACTCGCCGGCAACCTCGACCGGATGTTCCTCGGCGAGGACGACAAGTTCGAGAGGATGGTCCGCAAGACCGAGTCGGCGCTCGACAACTTCAGCATCGCGATGAACAACATCAACGACGTGATGGGGGATCCGAAGTCGCGGGAGCAGATGAAGACCGCGATCGCGGCCCTGCCGGAGGTGATGGCCGACCTGCGGACGACCGTGCAGGGGATCGGCACGGTCGTCGATTCGGCCGACCGCAACCTCAAGAACCTCGAGGGGCTCACCAAGCCGCTCGGCGACCGCGGCGAACAGATGGTGGCCCAGGTCGACCGGACGATCGGCCGGCTCGACCAGACGCTCCAGCAGGCCGCCCTGTTCACCAAGGCCCTCAACGAATCCCAGGGCACGCTCGGAAAACTGGTCCGCGATCCGAAGGTCTACGACGACCTCGCCCAGGCTGCCAACAATGTCAACAAGCTGACGAAAGAACTGCGGCCGATCGTCGACGATGTCCGCGTCTTCACCGACAAGATCGCCCGCCACCCGGAGCAGCTCGGTGTCCGCGGCGCCCTCGACCGCCGTCCGGGGCTGAAATGAGGCCGTGCCCCGGATGGGGCATGAGAGGCTGAAGCCTGTCCCACGTCGGCAGCGAGGCGAAGGGGACGACCCAGGCTCGCTGGACGGGATCTACAGGGCCCTCTCGAACAGCCGACGGCTGGTGGCATCGAGATCGGAGAGGCTCGGAATCCGATAGCGGAGGCCAAACGTGTCGGTGATCACGACGCTGTCATCCTCGAGGCGGAGAATGTCGTCTCCATGCCCCACCTTGAACCGGTGCGGCCCGCGGTCGGTGATGACGCTCCATTCGGCAGGCTCTCCATCGGAGAGCGATTCGATCCGTTCGACCGACGGCACAAACTCCCTCCGCCCCAGTTCCTCTTCGAGCAGCTTTCTCAGGCCCGGCTCAACCTCGGCCAGGGATTCGACCCAGGCGAGTTCGGCATCGTTCTCGCCGACGATCGCCACTGGACCGGCAGGAGCCGAGATCGGGAAGGCCCGGAGCACGTCGACGTCGACATGCGTCCGCCCCTCGGAATCGATGAAGTCGAGCCGGCCGTGGGGCCGCCGCTCGAGCCGCCATGTCAGCGAAGCCTCCTGTTGCGCAGTCATGATGAAGACATTCTCCACTTCGAGTTTGGTTCGTCAGACTCCGGCCTCGGCCGCCTCGGCCGCCTTCATCTGGGCATGGTAGAGCCGGGCGTAGGCGCCGTCCGCCGCGAGCAGTTCGTCGTGGGTGCCTGTCTCGACGATCCGGCCGGCGTCGAGCACCACCAGCCGGTTGGCTCGCCGCAGGGTGGACAGACGGTGGGCGATGGCGATGGTCGTACGACCGACCACGAGCCGATCGATGGCCGCCTGGATCACCGCCTCGGTCTCCGGATCGACACTCGATGTCGCCTCGTCGAGGACGAGGATTCGGGGATCGACGAGCAGCGCGCGGGCGATCGAGAGTCGCTGCCGCTCGCCGCCGGAGAGCGAGCCGCCCCGTTCGCCCACCCGCGAGTCGTAGGCGGCGGGCAGTCGGAGGATGAAGTCGTGGGCACCGGCGGCCCGCGCCGCCGCCACGATCCGCTCCCGGGAGGCATCCGTGCGTCCGTAGGCGATGTTTTCCGCGACGGTCCCGAAGAACAGGAAGGGCTCCTGCAGCACACAGCCGAGGTTCCGGCGGAAGTCGGCGATCGAGAACTGCCGCAGGTCGACGCCGTCGATCGTGATCGAACCGCTCGACGGGTCGTAGAACCGGCAGACGAGATTCGCCAGGGTCGACTTGCCGGAGCCGCTTGCGCCGACGAGTCCGATCATTTCTCCGGGCTCGATCGTGAGGTCGATGCCGTGGAGAATCTCACGCGTTCCGTAGCGGAAATGGACCCCCGAGATCACGATCCGTCCGGCGACGCGGCCGGGATCGACAGGCCGCGTCGGCTCCGCGACGGTCGGCGTGCAGTCGAGGATCTCGAAGATCCGCTGGGCGCTGGCGGCCGCCCGTTGGGTCGCCGGAACCATGTGGATCATCGATTCGACCCGGCCATAGAAGCGTGAGATGTAGGTCAGGAAGGCGGTCAGGGTGCCGACCGTCACGCCCCCGCCGAAGACGAGCCATGCGCCGGCCGCCCAGACGACGAGGATTCCCGCCTCGCTGCAGAGGCTGACGAGCGGCCCGAAGAACGACCAGACGACATTGACCCGGTCGTTGGCCTCGAGAACCCGGTCGTTGGCGGCCCTGAATCTGGCAACCTCCCTTGATTCCTGGGCGAATGCCTTGACCACCCGGATTCCCGGGATCGTGTCGGCCAGCACGCTCGTCATGTCGGCCCAGGCGACGCTGGCCCGGGCGAAGCCGCGCCTGAGCCGATAGCGGACCGCATAGGAGAGCCAGACGACGAATGGAAAGGGGGCGAGCGTGACGAGGGCCAGGATCGGGTTCATCCAGATGAGCACTGCCGCGGTCAGCAGCACGAGCATCACGTTTGAGGAGAACTCGATCAGGTTCACCGAGAGAAACACGTTGATCCGGTCGGTGTCGCTGCCGACCCGCGTGATCAGGTCGCCGGTCCGTTTCCCGGAGAAGAAATCGAGGGAAAGCCCCTGCATGTGTGCGTAGGTTCGGACGCGGAGATCGGCCGCCACACGCTCGCTCACCCAGGCGAGCACCCAGGATCGGGCCCAGGAAAGAATCCAGGCCGCGACCGCCGCGATGGCGAGGCCGCCGAGATACCACCAGACGACTGAAAACGGTACGGGCACGCCGGACTGCCTTGGGATCAGCACCTGATCGACAAGCGGCATCGTCAGGTACGGAGGCACGAGCGCCGCTGCGGTTCCCGCCAGCGACAAAAGCCCGCCGAGGATCGCCATGCCGGCGTGCGGCCGCACGAAGGAGACCAGTCGCCCCAGGGCCCGCCACGAGGTCGCCGTCGGCTCGTTCTCCAGCCCACCTTCCTCGGCATCGACCGCCTTGGCGGACGCCGCGGGTTCATCGATTCGCACGGCAGCGGGCTCGAGCGCCGAATCCTCGTCGTCATCAGTCGGTTCGCGTCGCGTCAGTTCATCGAACGCATCCTCGAGGGCATGCACGCCCTTCGCCCGAGCCGGCGTGAACAGCCAGCGGGCCACGACCTGCCCGTCGCGAGAGAGCTCGATCCTCCCGACGGCGTTTCGCAGTCGCACGTCGAACAGCGTCGACTGGTCGATCGGCCAGAACCAGACGCCCTGCGGCGAGACGGTTGCAGGATCGCGATCGGCCGAGGCAGGGGCATCGCTCAGCAGGCGGCGATCGGTGAGCACGATCCAGCCGTCGGCGAAGTCGAGGTTGGCATCGAGATCGAACCTCGCGGTCCCGATCAGCGTTTCACCAGGCTCGAGTTGGAACCGTTCCAGGGGCGGCAGGGACGGCGTGCCGGGCAGGTCTGAGGCGGATCCGGCCTGACCAGCCGGGGAGACGGGGGGCTGGAGACCGGTTTCTGTTTCGGCCGACCTCCGCTCCTTGGTCCGGTGAAGATTTTCCATGAAAAGCGGCTGAAACGAGGCTTTTAGGACTGTTTTTCCGGGGACAACAGCCCCCAATCTGAAACGACAGAATCTTGCGTGGACTTCCGAAGATACCTAAATTAACTGGACTGGAACTGGATCGACCGGTTCATCTGGAAAAACTTACCTGCCTACCGCCGCCCGCCTCGCGATTTTGCACACCGGATTGTCATCCCTTCCATGACCACGCCCCGCGGCCCGCATTGGCAGGCCTGCCTTTCGGCGGACGCTCGTACTGCAGTCGGCATCCTGAAGCGTTGGCACGGAACGTGCAATGTTTCTCTGTCACTGAAAAATGATTCGCATCCTCTTCAGGGAAGCGTAAACTTTTCCGATCGGTCTGCGAAGGCTTCGAATGCTTTGCAGAAGAACCTTCAGGACCGAACTGAACGAACTGACGATTCAGACTTCGAAGATTGGTGTGATTCGATTCATGGTGCCGGAGGGCACGCGTACCGCAAGCGATCGCACGTCCGCGCGGCGTGCGGCGGTGCAATGCGGCCCTCGGGTTTGGGAAACATTACGACCCATGGCCACTTCGGCCGGTTGGTGGTTCGCTGGTTCCTCCCTCCAGGGATGGCTCTTCCTTCCCATGTTCTTCCGCCTGACTGCGAAGCCGTGCTTCGCCAGAGGCACCTCGCCCGCGGCCCCGGACTCCCGGCCGCCCTGACGACGGCAGTCGTCGCGTTCGGTGAGACCCCCGCCCTTGCTAACCGGGCTTCGCGGGCGACGCGCCCGCCCAGCCCAGACTTGATCCGTGCGGCCTCCATTCCCCCAACGTCCCCAGGAACGTCCTGCGGCCGGGGGAGGCCCACACAAACCCAGCCCACGCACGCGTCTGCGTCCGGGCAAGAGAGCATGCCTTTCTTCCATGGAGATCATTTCGCTCAAGGTTCTGCGCGGTCCCAACCAGTGGGCTTCGTTTCCCGTTCTTGAGGTCTGGGTCGACCTCGGCCACCTCGAGGACTACCCGTCCAACACGCTTCCTGGATTCAACGAACGGGTGATGCAGTGGCTGCCGACAATGATCGAGCACCGCTGCACCATCGGCGAGCGGGGAGGGTTCTTCGAGCGGCTGCGAACCGGCACCTGGATGGGCCACATCCTCGAGCACGTGACCCTGGAACTGCAGTCGCTGGCGGGCACCACCGTCGGCTTCGGGCGGGCCCGCGAGGCCAAGACCCGCGGCGTCTACAAGGTGGCGATCGAGTACAAGGAGGAGAAGTTCGCGGTCGAGTGTCTCCACACCGCCCACCGTCTCTTGAAGGCGGCGATCTCCGGTGATTCTTTCGAGATCGGCTGCGAGCTGAAGCGGCTGCGGAAGGTATTGCTCGAGGAGCAGCTCGGCCCCAGCACCCGCTCGATCGTCGAGGCCGCGGTTGCCCGTGGCATCCCCGCGACACGCCTCACCGCCGGCTCGCTGGTGCGCCTTGGACAGGGTTCGAAGCAGCGGCGGATCATCGCCGCCGAGACCGACCGCACCGGCGCCGTGGCCGAGTGCATCGCCCAGGACAAGGACCTTACCCGCACGCTGCTCGCCGAGGCCGGCATCCCGGTGCCCGAGGGCAGACCGGTGGCCGATGCGGCCGATGCCTGGGCCGTTGCAGAGGAGATCGCGGCGCCCGTGGTCGTCAAGCCGCGTTATGGGAATCAGGGCCGCGGGGTGTCGGTCGACCTCAAGAGCCGCGAAGAGATCGAGCGGGCCTGGCAGCTGGCCCGCGAGCAGGATGCCTGTGTCGTGGTTGAGCGGTTCGTGACCGGCGACGACTACCGTCTCCTGGTCGTCGGTGGCCGGGTCGTGGCAGCCGCCCGCCGCCGCCCGCCGACGGTCACCGGCGACGGCTTTCTCACGGTGAAGCAACTCGCCGACCGGGTCAACGAGGATCCGCGGCGCTGCGGCGACCATGCAACCTGCCTCAGCCCGGTGATCATCGACGATGTGGCGCTCGCCGTGCTCGATGAACAGGGGCTCACGCCCGAGAGCATTCCCGAGGACGGGCGGATGGTTTTGCTGCGTCAGAATGCCAACCTCAGCACCGGCGGCACTTCGGAGGACGTCACCGACATCGTCCATGCCGAGGTGGCGGCCCGGGCCGTCGAGGCCGCGCGGATCATCGGACTCGACGTGGCTGGAATCGACATCGTGACCTCCGACATCAGTCAGCCGCTCGAGTCGCAGCGGGGTGTCGTCATCGAGGTCAATGCCGGCCCAGGACTGCGGATGCATCTCGAGCCCACCGTGGGCACGCCGCGAAATGTCGGCGAGGCGATCGTCGAGACGCTCTTCACCGCCGACGATGACGGCCGGATCCCTGTGGCCGCGGTCACCGGCACGAACGGCAAGACCACGGTCACCCGTCTGATCTCACATCTGGCCGCGACAGGCGGGGCGACGGTTGGCACCACATGCACCGAGGGCATCTGGGTCGGCGGACGGCAGATCGACGCCGGCGACTGCAGTGGTCCGGCGAGCGCCCGCCGCGTGCTTGCCAATCCGTCGGTCACCACGGCAGTTCTCGAAACAGCCCGCGGCGGCATCCTCCGGGAGGGCTGCGGCTTCGACTTCTGCGACGTCGCGGTGGTCACCAACATCTCCTCGGGCGACCATCTCGGCCTCGGGGAAATCGACACACCGGAACGGCTCGCCTGGGTGAAGGGAGCGATCGTCGCCGCGGTGAGCAAGAAGGGCTCTGCCGTGCTCAACGCGGCAGATCCGCTGGTCGTCGACATGAAGAAGTGGTGCAAGGGGCAGGTTGTCTACTTCGCCCTCGACCCGGCCAACCCGGTGGTCGTCGAGCACCTCGCGCAGGGTGGTCTGGCGGCCACCGTGCGGGAAGGCTGGATCGTCCTCTGCGACGGCCCACGGGAGACCCGTCTCGCCCATCTCGAACGGGTGCCGCTGGTCCACAAGGGACTCGTCGGCTTCCAGGTCGAAAACGTGCTCGCGAGTGCCGCCGCGGCCTGGCGGCTCGGGGTGCCGCTGGAACTGGTGCGACTGGGGCTGGAGAGCTTTTCCTCCGGTTCCGCCGGGTCACCCGGCCGGTTCAACCTGCTCGATCTCGATGGGGCGGCGATCGTGGTCGACTACGGCCACAACGTGCCGTCGCTGGAGCAGATCTGCAGCACCCTCCGCAGGCTGCCCCATCCGCGACGGATTGCGGTCTACTCGGCCGCAGGCGACCGCCGCGACGAGGATCTGATCGTCCAGGGCCGGCTCCTCGGCGAGACCTTCGACCGGGTGGTGATCTACGAAGACGCCTACATTCGCGGCCGGCAGCCGGGCGAGATCACCCGACTGCTCTCCGAAGGCATCCGTCAGGCGGGTGATGCCGGCCGCAGCACGCTGATCGAGTCGGGGGGCGACTGGGCAACATCCGCGGCCCTCGTGCTCGATGCCGCCACGGCGGGAGACCTCATCCTCCTGCAGCCCGATACCATCGAGCAGACGATCCCCTGGCTGCAGGCCCGGTATGGCTCGCGGCTCCGCGACAGCAACTTCGACGAGATGGCCGGGATCACCGTCCGCGAGTCGGAGGTGCGGCTCCCCGGACCGCACGAACCGGTCGAGGTCCGCACTGGCCGCCTCGGACAGACGGTCTGCGCGACCCGACAGATCGCCGCCGGCGAAACGGTGCTCTCGACCTGGGGACCACAGGCCCCGAAGCGGTCGCGGCACACGATGCAGGTCGAGACCGACATGCACATCCTGCCCGACGGCGTGACGGTGCTCGTCAACCATTCCTGCGAACCCAACTGCGGAGTGGTGATCCGGGCCGGCGTCAAACGGATCGAGGTTCGGGCACTGAGGCCGATCGCAGCAGGTGAGGAGCTGACGTTCGACTACGACACGTTCGAGTACGAGGTCGAACACCTCGGCGGGCAGTGTCGCTGCGGCGCCGCCAAGTGTCGTGGTAGGGTCGCCGGATACAAGCATCTCGCGGCCGACGTGAAGGCCCGATACGGCGAATTCATCGCCGACTATCTCCGGATTCTCGACGCCGACGTGACCAGCCCCGTCGGTGCCTGATCCACGAGGCTGAGGATCGGTCTCTTTCTGGCTGCCCATAGCCGCCGTCCGGCGACGGCCTGCGCCGCCCACGTCTCCCATCCCTCCACCTTTGAGAGGGGCCGCTGGACGACCCCCGTAAGATGCACCGATTACGACGATCACGCGGCCGGAACCCCTGTTTTTCCCGAGAAAATTCCAAAAAAAGAGTGAACAAACGGCTTGATGGCTGCGTTTGAGGGATTAGTCTCGAAGGGTCTTTCCAAGGAGTGCACAGATGACCGCTCTACGTCTCTTCTCGACCCGTTCGTTCGCCTGCGACGCCGCCCGGGTGGCTGCCTGTGTCGCGCTCGTGGCGTCGCAGTCGGCTGCGATCGCCACCGCCCAGTGCTGCGGCCAGTCCGCCCCGGCGCCGGTTGCAACCCAGACCTACAGACTCGACTTCCAGACGGTCTACGACGAACAGCAGATGACGGCCTACCGCGTCTCCTACGAAACCGTCTACGACACCAAGACCTACACCGTCACGAAGCCCGTCTGGGAAACCCAGACCTCCGAGCGTCGCTACACGGTGCAGCGGCCCGTCTGGGAAACCCAGACCCGCGAAGAGCGATTCACCGTCATGAAGCCGGTCTACGAGACGCAGATCGTCGACCGCAGCTACGACGTCACCCGTGATGTCGTCGAGACGAGCACCCGCGAGGAACGTTTCACGGTGATGAAGCCGGTCTACGAGACCGCCGTGCAGCAGCAGGTCAGCCTGGTTCGCCGTCCGGTCTACGAGACCAGCGAGCGAGAGGAGGCCTTCACCGTGGCCGAGCCGGTGACGACCGTTCGCACCGCCTACTCGGTTGGCTCCCAGCCGATCGACGTGGTGACGCCGATGGTGGCCCCGGGCAGTTCACAACTCGGCTTCGTGCCGGGCGGATACGCCGTCAACCCGGCCACGGGACTGATGTCTTGGCAGCGAGGCGGATATGCCTGGACCGTAACCCCGGGCGTCGTCATGAATCAGGTCAGCCGTAGCTACCAGCCAACCTACACGCCGGTGCAGGTGCCCGAGACCACGATGGTCAACCGGGTGATGACCCGCAAGGTGCCGGTTCAGACGGTCCGCTACGTGGATGAGCAGGTCGTCCAGCAGGTGCCTGTGCAGACCATGAAGATGGTGGCCGAGGAGCAGGTCCGTCAGGTGCCCGTGCAGACCGTCCGCAAGGTCGTCGAGCGTGTCGACAACAAGGTGCCCGTCCAGGTCATGAAGATGGTGGCCGAGGAGCAGGTCCGTCAGGTGCCCGTGCAGGTCTGCAGGATGGTCAGTGAAGAAAAGGTGGAGCCTGTCAGCGTGCAGGTCTGCAAGTACGTCAACGAGGAACGTTCGATGCAGGTGCCTCGGGTCGTCGAAAAACGCGAACCCTACTCCTACACCGTGCGTTCGCCGCGGACTGTCGTGATGCGGGTGCCGCTCGATCCCTGCGGCAATCCGATCCCCGCCGCCGCCGCGACCGTTCCTGCTGTGGGGGCCGCGATGGCTCGCCCCGCGACCGTCCCTCCGACCGTCGCAGCACCCTCGATCGCCCCCTCTCTGCCGGCCACCCCGACCGGCCCGATGAAGACCTTCAGCGACAAGCCCGCTGAAGCCGCCCCGCCGGCACAAGAGGGCTGGACCTCATCCGGCCTGGGCCACGTCGACCCCTCCAAGGGCAGTGCGGACAGCAGCGCCATTCGGGTTGAAAAGCCTGTCGAGAAGGCCTCCGAAGCCGGTGCGGCGCTCCGGCCGATCGAGCCGATCCCGACGCCAGCCCCCTCAATCTCGAAGCCAACCCCAGCCCAGCAGCCGACAATCGCCCCGCTCGGGCCGTCTGTAGAACCCGCTCCCCCGGCCGCCGACACCCGCGACTTCCCGGCCTCGGAAACCTCGAGCGGCTTGATTCGAATCCAGCCCGCCTTCGGCGACCGCTCGACGTAGTGCGGCTGTTTCACGCAAACACACGGCATCCTGCCGTTGTTTGCATGGCCGGCTCCGCCGGCTGGCTCTTACCCGGCCCTCCGGGCCTGGCGATCCTTGGCGGTTCTTGGCAATGACAGGCTGAGGCCTGTCCCACATCGGGCATGAAGCCAAGTCTAGGGAGGCGAAGGGGTCGGCGAATGCTCGAGGAGCGTTTGGACCGAGTCCTCGAGGGCCACAGCGACGAGACCTTTGCCGCCCCGAAGCCGGGTCCTGACTCGGTTCCCATAAAAATTGACGGGCTGAGGCCTGTCCCACTTCGGGCAGGAGCCGCTGGCGAGTCCCTCTTCCGTCGCGCTGCTTGCGACCATGCAAATGACGCTGTAGGTTCTCCTCGTCGTCTGGGCAGAACGCCGCAGCATGAGGAGGCTTTTCGTGGGCAAGATCAAGGTGGCCGGTCCCGTCGTGGAACTCGACGGCGACGAGATGACCCGGATCATCTGGCAATTCATCAAGGAACAGTTGATTCTGCCCTATCTTGATCTCGATCTGCGGTACTACGACCTCTCGATCGAAAATCGCGACGCCACCGCCGACCAGGTGACGATCGACGCGGCCAACGCCATCCGGGAGTGCGGCGTGGGCGTCAAGTGCGCGACGATCACCCCCGACGAGGCCCGGGTCAAGGAATTCGGCCTGAAGAAGATGTGGAAGAGTCCCAACGGGACGATCCGCAACATCCTCGGTGGCGTGATCTTCCGCGAGCCGATCATCATCAGCAACATTCCACGGCTCGTGCCGGGCTGGACGAAACCGATCGTCGTCGGCCGACACGCCTTCGGCGACCAGTATCGGGCGACCGACGTGAGGATTCCCGGCAAGGGAGCGCTCACGCTCACGTTCACGCCCGAGGATGGATCCGCTCCGATGGAACTCCATGTCTACGACTTCCCGTCGGCGGGCGTCGCGATGGCGATGTACAACCTCGACGATTCGATTTGCGATTTCGCCAGGGCCAGTTTCCGCTACGGACTGGCACGAAACTTCCCGGTCTATCTTTCGACCAAGAACACGATCCTCAAGGCCTACGACGGCCGCTTCAAGGATTTGTTTCAGGAGATCTTCGACGCCGAGTTCAAGACTGAATTCGCGGCCAAGGGCCTGACCTACGAGCACCGCCTGATCGACGACATGGTGGCCTCGGCCCTGAAGTGGGAGGGTGGCTACATCTGGGCCTGCAAAAACTACGACGGCGACGTGCAGAGCGACATCGTGGCCCAGGGCTTCGGATCGCTCGGCCTGATGACGAGCGTGCTGATGACGCCCGATGGCAGGACGGTCGAGGCGGAGGCGGCCCACGGCACGGTGACGCGGCACTACCGCCAGCACCAGCAGGGCAGGCCCACCTCGACCAATCCGATCGCCTCGATCTTCGCCTGGACCAGGGGCCTCGCCCACCGCGGCAAACTCGACGGAACTCCTGCTCTGACAGCCTTTGCCGAGACGCTCGAGCAGGTCTGCGTGAGCACCGTCGAAGAGGGGAAGATGACGAAGGATTTGGCCATTCTGATCGGGCCGGATCAGCCCCATCTCAACACCCAGGCCTTCCTCGCGGCGATCGACGAGAATCTGCGCCGTGTCCAGCAGGCGTAGACCGGCCGGAGAGCGGCCCGCCGGAGGCACGACAGACCTCGTGCTCGGCATCGATTTCACGTCGGCCCCGAGCCGGCGAAAGCCGATCACGGTGGCGGTCGGACGGGTCGAGAGAGGATCCGGCGGCGTCTACCGGCTGGAGACGATCCGGGAGCTCACGAGCCTCGAGGCCTTCGATGCCTTTCTGCGCGAGGATGGCCCCTGGCTCGGCGGCTTCGATCTGCCCTTCGGCCAGTCGCGGATGCTGATCGAGCATGAAGGCTGGCCCGACCGCTGGCCCGACTTCGTGCGGTTCTACTGTGCCCAGCCACGCGAGACGCTGCGGGCGACGTTTCGACGCTGGTGCGACAGCCGGCCAGCAGGCGACAAGTTCGCCTGGCGGCAGGCTGACAGGCCGGCAGGATCGAGTCCGGCGATGCGCTGGGCAAACCCACCGGTCGCCTGGATGATGCATGCCGGTATCGGCCGTATGCTCGCGGCCGGACTCGACTTCCCCGCCCACGGGCACCGACCTCGATCGCAGCGGAAGCCGGCCAGGATCGCGCTCGAGGCCTACCCCGGTTTCGCGGCCCGCGCAGTCTGTCGTCAGTCGTACAAGAGCGATGCCCGCGACAAGCAAACCCCCGAACGCGCCCGGAATCGGCGGGCGATCCTGAACTCTCTGATTGCCGGCGAAGCCGGTCTCAATCTGGGACTGGCGATCAACGCCGCCTGGCGTCGACGGCTGGTCGACGACGGCAGTGGCGACCTGCTCGACGCGGTGATCTGCGGACTGCAGGCCGCTCATGCCGCCGCCCTGCCCCGCTACGGCCTGCCCCGCTCGCTCGACACCCTCGAAGGCTGGATCGCATCGGTGCCGCCGATGGACGATGCCTCTGACGTCGGGTAGAGTCTCCGCACCTTGGAGCGAGCGATCATGACCAGCAGGGTCAAGGACGACCAGAGCGATGCACCCCATGCATCCGCCACCAGACGGCGACGCGGGCCGCTGCGGAAAAACGCTGCCGGCGGTCGAACTCCGAACCCTTCCCCGAGCACCTCGCTTCCCTTGTTCGCCGGCGGGGAAGACGACGAGTCCGGCGTCCGCCGTCTCTACACCGTCGCGATGATGGCAGCGGTCCTCGACGTGCCGCAGGCCGCCGTCCGGCACTGGAGCAGAACCGGACAACTCGAGCCCAAGCGACGTGCGGATTCGATCGAATGGTTCGACTTCGAGCAGCTCGTGGCAGGACGCCAGCTGGCACGGCTGCTGGGCAGCGGACTCTCGCTCCGTGAGATCGACGCCGGCCTGCGGGCGCTCGCTCCGGGAGAGCCCGCCGTCGCGGCGCGGTGCGGCGACCGGATCGTGGTCGACGGCCGTCGGCTCTCGATACGGAATGGCGACCGGCTCGTCGGTTCGGGCGGGCAGTTGCAGCTCGGGTTTTACAGCGAAGGGGTCGGTGCCGCGGCAGAAGGGGGCGGGCATGATCCGCTGGCATGGCGGAGCGTGGTCGGCAGAATCGAGGCGACCGCCGAACACGAGGAGAGCGAGGGGCCGACCTGCGTTGCGGAACTGCTCGATCTCGCGGCCGACCTCGAGGCCGCCGGCGAATTCGTCGAGGCGGCTGAGGCGATTCGGGCCGTGCTGCAGGCCACTGGTCCATCCGCCCCGGTCGTGTTCATGCTGGCCGAACTGCTCTACCGCTCCGGCGATCTGACCGCCGCCAGGGAGCGGTACTACACCGCGGTCGAACTCGACGCCGACCATCTTGAGGCGCGGGCCAGCCTCGGCTGCGTGCTGGCCGAACTCGGCGATCAGGACCTTGCCATCGCCGCCCTCGAGGGCGTTCTCCACCAGCAGCCAGACTACGCCGACGCCCACTGGCAGATGGCCGGTCTCCTCGAGGCGGTGGACCGGGAGCCGGAAGCCCGCCGGCATCTCGAGATCTTCGTCTCGCTCGCGCCCGAGAGCCCGTGGGCAGATGCCGCCCGCGACAAACTCCACGCCGGAACGACCGACTAACCGACCCTGTACCGGGGTTCACGAAGCATCTTTCCGGTATCCGTCCTCGTCACCTCCAGAAAGGTTTCATCATGTCGATGCGTCCGCTCATCATCTCTCTGACGATCATCGCCGGCCTGATCGCGTCTCCCGTCGTCGCCTGCACCCGCTGCATGCACGTCTCCACCGACGGCACCGTTCTCGTGGGCCGATCGATGGACTGGGCCGAGGATCCGAAGTCGGAGATCTGGGTCTTCCCCCGGGGGATGAAACGGAGCGGAGCCGCCGGCCCAAACAGCCTTGCATGGACGAGCCGCTACGGGTCGGTCGTGGTGAGCTTCTACGGGATTGCGACGGCCGACGGCATGAACGAGAAGGGGCTCGTCGCCAACGTCCTCTATCTTGCCGAGAGCGACTACGGCAAGCAGGTGGCAGGCCGACCAAACCTGTCGATCGCGGCCTGGACCCAGTACGTGCTCGATTCCTACGCGACGGTCGCAGAGGCCGTGGCCGCTCTGGAGAAGGAGCCGTTCACGATCGTGGCACCGGTGCTGCCCAACGGAATCCCCGGCGTGGGCCACCTCGCCATCTCCGATCCCTCCGGCGATTCGGCGATCCTGGAATACGTGGGGGGCAGGCTCGTGATCCATCACGGCCGTCGGTACACAGTGATGACCAACTCGCCGACGTTCGACCAGCAGCTCGCGCTCGACGCCTACTGGAAGGAGATCGGCGGCGATGTGATGCTGCCCGGCACCAGCCGTGCCAGCGATCGCTTCGTGCGGACGAGCTTCTACATCGGGGCGATCCCCCGGGAAACGACGGGGGAGCGGGCGGTGGCCGGGGTGTTCAGCGTGATCCGTGGGGCGAGCGTGCCGCTGGGCATCACGACGCCCGAAAAGCCGAACATCGCCAGCACCATCTGGCGGACGGTGCACGACCAAAAGGACCGCATCGTCTATTTCGACTCGGCCACCAGCCCGACGGTCTGCTGGATCCCGCTCGAAGGACTCGACTTCGGGGCCGGTGCGACCGTGAAGCGGTTGCCGCTGGCCGCCGGCGAGCGATACAGCGGCGACGCCAAACCGCAGCTCATGCCGGCAGAGCCGTATCTTTTTCTGCAGGCGAAGCCGGACTGAATCCTCTGGCGGATTCCTTCGTTCGCGACCCTGCTAGTAGGCGCCCCAGGGGCCACGGACGGGGTGCACGCCGAACTGAACCGTGTCGCTCGGCCAGTAGGGCGTCGGATACATGCCGCCCCCGGAGCCCGGTACCGCACCAGGTCCCGGATAGGGCCGACGAAACTGGTGATAGATCGGCATCACCCGTGAACTGGGTACGCCCCAGGCATACTCGCTCGTAAACTCCGCCGTCGGCGGCACGACGAGCGCCATCGGACGGCCGATCGTCGGATCGTACCAGTTGCTGTGCCAGCTCTTTCCCTGACTGCGGAGGAAGTACCGCTTCTCGTAGACGTCGTGGTGCAGGGCGTGATGATCGCCGGAGCAGAGTCCGTGGCAGCCATGATGGCCGCAGCGGCCACAGCAGTCGCCGCAGTCCTGCCGGCAATTGCCACAGCCGCCCTGCCTGCAGGCGGCGGCGTGGTGCCCGCCCGCATGGACGATGCCGCCGCTGATCCACACGGCCGCCATCAGGGCGAACGATCCGGCACGGCCGAATCGGCGGAGCATGACTTCAACTCTCGATCGCTGCATGATCTCTCGACTCCTCACCACCAGTAGGCGTGCACGTCGGTCCGCATCCCCATGGCACCTGCCGGCCGCACGTAGTGCCGGCGGTGCTTGTAGAGAAACTCGTGGGGCATGAAAGGCGGATAGGTGTACCAGGTGTGGCCAACGTGCGGCGGCACGGGCCGCGGCGACACATACAGCTGGGCTCCGAAGCCGGGGCCGGATCCGGCGGGAACGGGGGGCACGTAATAGTTGTAAAAGACGTCGGGGGTCGGGGCCTCGACACCGCCGTTGATCGGGGCCGCCTGGCTCAGGGCCGGCATTGCCATCGGGATCAGAACGCCAGCCAGCAATGCCACGAACCAGAACCTGAAAACGCGGACCATGGGGTCACCTCCTCAACACGACGTTCACGATCGTCCCAGCCATTTGAGGTCTTCGGCTCTCTCCGTTTGGGCCGATGAGTTGCCGATCCGGACCTCTGATCGCCTGCCCAGCAGGCAAGGTCCGCCGACCCGGCGGTGATCGCCGGAGCTGCGGACCGAGAGGCCCTACAACCGCTATACTTTGCCCCTCTTGCCAGCGTCCTGTGCGTCGATCAGAGTCTTGTCATCATCATGGCCACCAAACCAAAGCCCCCGAAAAAGAAGTCCCGCAAGGACCAGGCCAAAAAGGCCGATCCGCATCCGCCCGAACCGGCGGCCGCCCCCGAGGCGAGCGTCTCCCCGTCGGCACAGGGAAAGCCGGTCGCCAAGCGTCGGGCCTCGGCCCAGACGCTCGCCGCCGGTCAGCGTGACATCTCGGTCAGCGAGTTCTTCGCCAAGAACAGACACCTGCTCGGATTCGATTCTCCGCGAAAGGCCCTGCTGACGAGCGTCAAGGAGGCGGTCGACAACTCTCTCGACGCCTGCGAGGAGGCTGGGATTCTGCCCGAGATCTGGGTGCGGATCGAAGAGGTCGGCGAGAGCGGCACGCGATACCGGATGAGCGTTCAGGACAATGGCCCGGGCATCGTCAGCAAGCAGATCCCGCTGATCTTCGGCAAACTGCTCTACGGCTCCAAATTCCACCGACTGCGGATGAGCCGTGGACAGCAGGGCATCGGCATCTCGGCGGCGGGGATGTATGGCGTGCTCACCACGGGCAAGCCGGTGAAGATCATCTCCAAGATCGACGCCAAGCACCCGGCCCACTATTCCGAACTCCGGATCGACACCAAGACCAACCAGCCCGAGATCTTGAACGGCAAGGGGGAGGGCGTCGACATCCCCGCCGGCAAGGGCGGGGCCGAGTTGATGGCCAAGCACTCGATCGAGTGGGTCGCCGAGAACGACCACGGTGTATCGATCGAGCACGGCACTCGGGTGACGATCGAAATGGAGGCGAAGTTCCAGCGGGGCCGCGGCAGCGTCGAGGAGTATCTCGAGCAGACGGCGATCGCGAATCCACACACCCGGATCCACTTCCAGGGCCCCGACGGCCCGGAACGGATCATCGAGCGGTCGAGCGATGATCTCCCGCCGGAGCCGAAGGAGATCAAGCCGCATCCCTACGGAGTCGAGCTCGGGCGACTCGTGACGATGCTGCAGGAGCATCCGAAGCTGACGCTCTCACAGTTTCTCTCACAATCGTTCTCCCGCGTCTCCCCCGGCACGGCCAAGAAGATCTGCGACACGGCGAAGCTCTCGACCCGGGTGACCACGGGCAAGCTCGGCCGGGGAGAGGCCGACGCGCTGTTCAAGGCGATCCAGGAGACGAAGATCCCTCCGCCCGCCACAGACTGCATCGTGCCGATCGGCGAGCAGCGGCTGCTGGCCGGACTTCGCCAGGTCGTCCCCGGCGAGTTCTTCACGGCGGCGACCCGTCCGCCCTCCGTCTACCGGGGAAATCCGTTTCTGATCGAGGCCGCGCTCGCCTTCGGCGGGGGCACCTCCGCCCAGAAGATCAGCCGCGAGGCGCTCGGCGAAATCGCCTCGGAGAGCGACGCCCGCAGCCTGCGGCAGTTCCTCACCACCAACTTCAGCGGCATGGGAGGCGAGGCGGTCGACAAGATCCTCGCCGAGGCCCAGCTGGCACCGAGACAGAGCCCCTCCAAGCTCAAGAAGCCCCAGATCGACGCCCTCCACGGGGCGATGCAGCATGTCAACGCCGAGGATGGTCAGAGCATGAACGTGCTGCGGTATGCCAACCGGGTGCCGCTGCAGTTCCAGCCGGCCGCATGCGCGGTCACCCAGACGATTCTCTCGACCAACTGGCGGTCCTACGGCCTTTCCCAGTCGCGGGGCAGCCTGCCCAGCGGCCCCGTGACGACGATGGTCCACGTTGCCAGCGTCTGGGTGCCGTTCACGAGCGAATCGAAGGAGGCGATCGCGTCCTATCCGGAGATCCAAAAAGAGATCCGGCTCGCGCTCCAGGCCGTCGGCCGGAAGCTGGGGATGTACATGCGGCGACGGCTTCGCGTCGCCCAGGAAGGACAGCGTCGCAGCATCTTCCTCCGCTATCTCGGCGAGGTGGCCTCGGCCGTCGCGACGATCAACGGCGTCGATCGCGACGAGCTCTACCAACAGCTGCTCGCCGTGGCCAAGAAGAAGACGGCGGAAGCAGATGTGAAACTCGACGACCGCGGGCGGCCGATCGAGGAACAGGACGATCTCGACCTCGGCGACAACTGCATCGTCGTGCCGCAGATCGTGCCTGGGCTGGCAACAGAGCCGGCGGATGAAACCGGGCCGGCGAAGCCGGCAAAGACAGCGAAGAAGCCCGGACGACGCCGGAAAAAGTGAATTGCCGGCAGCCCCCGGCCCTGCCCGACGTGGGACAGGCTTCAGCCTGTCATGGCTGATTCAGGGCCGGGCGGGCACTCGTCCTGAACTCAGCCCAGGATGCCTCGCACCACCTCGCCGTGCACGTCGGTGAGCCGGAAGTCGCGGCCCTGGTAGGGGAAGGTGAGCCGGAGGTGGTCGATCCCCATCAGGTGCAGGATCGTGGCATTGAGATCGTGGACGTGCACCTTCTGGTCAGGCGTCGTGATGTTGTAGGAATAGTCGTCGGTCGCACCCCAGACCAGGCCCGGCTTCACGCCGGCTCCCGCCATCAGGGTCGTGAAGCAACGCGGGTGATGATCGCGGCCATAGTTGGTCTCGGTGAGCGTGCCCTGGGAATAGATCGTACGGCCGAACTCGCCTCCCCAGACGACGAGCGTGTCGTCGAGCATGCCGCGGCGCTCGAGATCGTCGAGCAGGGCGGCCGTCGGCTGGTCGGTGTCCTTGCACTGCCCCTTGAGGGCCTCCGGCAGGCCGAAGTGATGGTCCCAGCCCATGTGGAAGAGCTGGACGAACCGCACCCCCTTCTCGGAAAGCCGCCGCGCGAGCAGACAGTTGAAGGCGTAACTTCCCGGGCGATGGACATCGGGGCCGTAGGCGTCGAGGACGTGCTTCGGCTCGTCGGAAATACGGACGAGATCGGGCACGCTGGCCTGCATCCGGAAGGCCATTTCATACTGGCTCGTGCGTGCGGCGATCTCGGGATCCCCCACGACACTGCTCCTGACCGCATTCAGGGCCGCGATTCTGTCGAGCGTGCTTCGCCGTGCATCACGGTCGATGCCGGGCGGATCGGCGAGGTAGAGCACCGGGTCGCCGGAGTTGCGAAACTTCACTCCCTGATGCTTCGTGGGCAAAAAGCCTGCCCCCCAGAGACGATCGTAGAGCGGCTGGTCGTCCTTGCGACCGGACCCAAAGCTCGTCAGCACGATGTAGGCGGGCAGGTCGGCATTTTCGCTGCCGAGGCCATAGCTCACCCAGGAGCCGATGCTCGGTCTGCCGGCGAGCTGGCTGCCGGTCTGGAAGAAGGTGATCGCCGGATCGTGGTTGATCGCCTCGGTGAACATCGAGCGGATCATGCACCAGCGATCGGCATGGCGGGCGATGTTGGGCATCAGGTCGCTGAACCACATACCGCTCTCGCCGTGCTGGGCGAAGGGGAAGATCGAGGGCGCCACAGGAAAGCTCTTCTGGCCGCTGGTCATCGTCGTCAGCCGCTGGCCCTGGCGGATCGATTCCGGCAGATCCTCGCCGCGACGCTTCGCGAGCCCGGGCTTGGGATCGAAGAGATCCATCTGCGAGGGCGCACCAGACTGGAAGAGGTGGATGATCCGCTTTGCCTTCGGGGCATGATTGGGAAAGGCCGGCAGGCCGCCGGTCGCAGACAGGGTCGCCGCCCGGGCGTTCCCGGGCTGCAGCAGCGACGCCAGGGCGGCATATCCGAGTCCACCGGCGGCGCCGCCGAGAAACACGCGGCGATTGAGGGCGTCCTGGCCGCGAAGGGCATGCTGGTCGATCATGGCACTACTCCCGCATCACGTATTCGTCGAGGTTGATGATCACGCTGGCCGTCAGAGAACAGGCGGCGAACTCCGCGTCGGCCATGCCGTCCGGCTTTCGCACGAGCCCAACCGCCGCGAATCGCCTGGCGGCATCCGGTTCGGCATTGAAGCGGGCCAGATCGGAACCGTAGCCCGCCACCAGCGCCGCCAACTCCCCGGCCTCCGGGCGGCGGCCGATCGCCAGACGGAAAGCATGGGAGATTCGCTCGGCGGGCGTCGAGCCACCTTCGGCGATCATCCGCCGCGCCAGACCGTGGGCGACCTCCACGAAGGTGGTCTCGTTGAGCAGGGCGAGCGCCTGCAGCGGCGTATTGGTTCGGGCACGCTTCACCGTGCAGATCTCACGATTTGGGGCGTCGAACAACAGCATCGTGGGAGGTGCGGCCGTGCGTTTCCAGATCGTGTACATGCTCCGCCGGTAGCGGCCCGCGCCGGTGTCGGGCTTGTAGCCCCGAAGGTCACCGTAGACGCTCGTCTCGTCCCAGATGCCGTCCGGCATCCAAGGCCGCACGCTCGGTCCGCCGACAGTGGGCACGAGCAGGCCGGCCACCGCCAGCGACTGGTCTCTGACGATCTCGCCGGGAAGCCGGATCCGCGACGCCCTGGAGAGGAGCCTGTTTTCCGGATCCTTGGCGAGCTTCTCCGGCGTCACGGCGGCAGACTGCCGATAGGTGGCACTCGTGACCAGAAGCCGGAGCATGGCCTTCATGTCCCAGCCGTTCTCCATGAATTCGACGGCCAGCCAGTCGAGCAGCTGCGGATGGCTTGGATACTCGGCCTGGCTGCCGAGGTTTTCACTCGTCTTCACGATCCCGGTGCCGAAAAAACGCTCCCACTGCCGGTTGACCCAGACCCGGGCCGTGAGGGGATTGTCCCGGGATGCGATCCAGCGGGCGAGCCCGAGTCGATCGGGCTTCACGTTCGCGGGCAGGGGCGGCAGGAAGGCCGGTACCGCCGACGTCACCCTGTCGCCCTGCTTGTCGTACTCGCCGCGCACCAGAACGAACGAGCCCCGGGGCTTCCCCTCGCGCATCACCATCGCGCTCGGGAGCGTGTTTTCGAAATCCGCCAGACTCTTCTCGGCGGCAGCCTGCGCCGCATCGGCCCGCCGGATCGGACCGTCGACGTTCTTGCGGTAAAATCCTCGCAGCGAATCCCGCTGCTCCTGCGTGCGAGCCTCGGCGTCCGCGGCAACTGCCGCCTGCACGTCGTCAGGAAGACCGATGCCACCGACCTTCAGCAACGATGGTTCGAGCGCCGAGAACGCGATCCGAAACCGGCCGATCGCATGGTTCGGGAACGATTCCTGGCGGATGCGGAAAATGATCCGCGAATTCTCGTCGATGTCGATCCGCCTGGCGGCCATCACGGCGAGCATCCGCGGCCGGCGTTCAGAAACGTCCTTCCTGTGACCGTTGATCGCCCAGCCCTTGCCCTTGGAGCCGGCGAGGACCTGGGAGGCGTCATATCCCTTCTGGGCATAGTCGGCATCGGCCCGAGCCAGCTCGACGGGTGCGGTCTTGCCGTCCGGCTGCTCGATTTCAACCTCGACCTTGCTGACCACGATGTTGCCGTTGCCGAGGCGGGCGTAGCCCCCATCGGCAAACGAGCCATCGGGGATCACCTCGAGCCGCATCCCGCCGAGCGTGCCTTCCGGAATCTGGGCCTCGATCTCATAGGTGTCGCTCGGCGGGGTCGGCCCCTCCACGAGCCAGGAGCCATCGTCGAGCCGGCGAAACGCCGCCCCGCCCGTCGATCTGAGTTCGAGCGGCTCGAGCGGCTGCCAGACTTCGGAGGGATCATCGATCAACTGCCGCACGGACTCGACCCAACTCTCGGCGAGCGGATCGATGTTCTTCGACTCAGACGTCACCACCGCCTTCGCGTCATCGACCAGCTTTTGGAGCCTGGCGATCTCCGCCGTCTGCGTCTCGTCGGGAAGGCGGAGCAGAGGGTCGGTGTTGCCGCCGGCTCGGTTGCCCTGCAGGACGCCCGACTCGTCGATCGAGTTGAAGAAGGCGTAGAGCGAATAAAATTCCTTCTGTGTCAGCGGGTCGTATTTGTGGTCGTGGCAGCGGGCGCAGCCCACCGTCAGACCGAGCCAGGTCTGGCCGGTCGTCTCGGTGCGGTCGATGATCGTCTCAACGAGCCACTCCTCGGCGATCAGCCCTCCCTCGCCGTTGATTCTGTGGTTGCGGTTGAAGCCGGTGGCGACGATGTCGTCGCGGGAGGCACCCGGGAGCAGGTCGCCTGAGAGTTGTCGGATCGTGAACTGGTCGAAGGGCATGTTGGCGTTGAACGCCCTGATCACCCAGTCCCGCCAGGGCCAGTTCTTTCGGCTCGAGTCGGCCTGAAAGCCGTTGCTGTCGGCGTAGCGGGCGGCGTCGAGCCATTCGATCGCCATCCGTTCGCCGAAGTGCTGGCTTTCGAGCATCCGATCGACGTAGCGTTCATAGGCATCGGGAGAGGTGTCTGCCAGGAATGCGTCGATCTCCTCGGGCGTCGCAGGCAGACCTCTGAGGTCGAGGGAAAGGCGGCGGGCGAGACTCGTCCTCTCGGCCTCGGGATTGGGCTCGAGGCCGACCGCCTCCATCCGCGCGAGCACGAATCGGTCGAGTGGATTCCTGCACCAGTCATGAGACTTGACCGCCGGTTCCCCGGGCCGTTCTGCCCGACTGAATGACCAATGACCCTTGTACTCGGCCCCCTCGGCGATCCAGCGGCGCAGGATCTCCGCCTCCGCCGGGGTGACCGGCTTGCCGAGATGCGGAGGCGGCATGACGACGTCGGGATCGGTGTCCAGGATCCGCGCCAGAATCTCGCTGGCGGCAGGATTCCCCGGCACGATCGCCGTGACGCCGCTCTCGAGTTTGGTAGTGGCCGCAGACCGGTCGTCGAGGCGAAGCCCGGCCTGGCGATGCTCGTCCGGCCCATGACACGAAAAGCAGCGGTCCGAAAGAATCGGACGGATATCCCGGTTGAAGTCGAGCGTCGGCTCCGCTGCGGGCAGCACCGCGGAAGCCGCGGCGACCAGGCATCCGATCCACGCACTCGCGCACCCACGCCGGGCGGTGTGTCCCATGGTGTCCTCGCCATGTCGTTGGGAAACACCCGCGTCGCCGTTCCATCGGCTGCATCAGCCGGGGAACGCGGACCTGAAAGAGGGGTCGATCAGCGGGACATTCAACGATAGCACGATGGCTGGACTGCGGCAAACAACCGCGGGCCGGCTGAAAAACCGGCCCGCGGCAGATTCAAACAGGCGTGAACTCAGGTTCGGGCCTTGAGCCGCTCCACTTCGGCCTCGAGCGACTTCACCCGCTCCTCGAGTTCGCGGAATTTTTCCCGGGCCTTCTCCATCCGCTCCCGCCCCTGTTCCATCCGTTCCTCGATCATCTTCCGCATCTCCGGCGGCATTTCGGGCCGCTGGCCAGCGCCGCCCCAGCGAGGACGATCATGGGGGGGCCCATCGTGCGGGGGCCCGTCATGCCCGGGTCCTGGACCGAATCCTTGCGGCTCGGGACGTCCGGGCCGTGGTCCGCCCGGCCCCATTCGACCGACGATCCGATCGAGACGCTCGACGATCCGGTCGAGTTTCTGCATTGCATCTCCCTCGACCTTCGAGCCTGGAGATGCCTGGTCTTCGGCCCGCACCGCCTGAAAAAGTCCGGCCGCCAGCAGGAGGCCCGCACCAGAGACCGCCGCAATCACCCATGAACTCGCCCGTGTCATTGCTCCACTCCTGGTCGATTGAAAAACCGCAGCCGGTATGCTGCTTCCCAATGAACGACCGAGCCGCCGGAAAGTTTCCCGACCCCTCGCTGGTTGACTTCGGAGCCGACCGATCCGGCCAAGGAGCACGTCTGGAGATGCTCGGTGGTGTTCTGGTGGACCGGCCGCTGCCGATTCCGAATCTTCCCCCGCGGGCCGCATCGTCCCTCTGGAAGATGGCCGTCGCCCGGTTTTGTCCCGTCCCCGGCGACACCCCCTCCGGCAGCTGGGAGTTCTCCGGCCCCCTGCCCGACCCCTGGCTCGTGTCGCTGCCACTCACCCCCGACACCCGGCATCCGGCGATCGTCCTCGAGGTGCGGCCTGCCCCGTCGGGACAGCTCGGCGTGTTCCTCGAACAGGCCGAGCAGTGGCGCTGGCTCGCCCGTGTCACCCCTCCCGGCAGCCGAATCCTTTCCCTGTTCGCCCACTCGGGAGCAGCGACGATCGCCGCAGCCCTCGCTGGCGCCGAGGTGGTGCATGTCGACGCCTCCCGTCAGGCGACCGCGATGGCGCGGCGAAACGCGGCGGCATCGGGGCTCGAGACGGCGCCGATCCGCTGGCTCTGCGAGGATGCAGTGGGCTTCGTGGCCCGCGAACTGCGTCGCGGGGCAGCCTACGATGGCGTCATTCTCGATCCTCCGTCGTGGGGCCATGGCCCGAAGGGTCAGGCCTTCTCGATCGAACATGATCTCGAACCGCTGCTCGAGTCGCTGGCGGCCCTGCTCGGCGCCGGTCGATCCAGACCACTCGGCCCGATCCTCCTCACGAGCCACTCACCCCGCTGGAACCGACGGCGACTCTGCGACACACTGACCGGGGTCTTCTCCGGCCGCCCGACCGAATCGGGAGTGCTCGAATGCGTCGATGCCGCCGGTCGACGCCTTCCGCTCGGCTGTTTCGCCCGTCAGGCCACAACGCCATGATCCCGCACGATCCGATCACGAGCGTTTCCAATCCGCGGGTCCGCGAGGCGGTTCGCCTGCGCGACGCCGACGGCCGGCGTGAGACAGGCCTGACGATCGTCGACGGGAGGCGGGAACTGGGCCGGGCTGACGACGCCGGCATCGAGATCGTCGAGGTGTTTTGCGACGCCGGCGCGGCCCCTGACCATGACCGTGACGTCTGGCTCGGAGCCCTCCAGCAGCGCGGGACGAGGATCACGATTCTCGCCGCACGGCCGTTCGAGAAGGTCGCCTTCGGCAGCCGCAACGAAGGACTCGTCGGCCTCGTGCGATTCGCCGGCACAACACTGCGGCAGTTCAGTGCCGAGCTGAACCGGCCGGTGATCGTGGCCGACGGTCTGGAGAAGCCCGGCAATCTTGGCGCCATCCTGCGGACAGCCGACGCCGCGGGAATCGCCGGAGTCATCGCCTGCGATCCACGGACCGATCCCGCCAATCCGGCCACGATCCGGGCCAGCCTCGGCACGGTGTTTTCGATGCCGCTGGCAGTGGCGACCCTCGCCGAGGTGATCGCATGGTGCGGCAGCAACGGACGGCGGGTGCTGGCCGCGATGCCCGAAGGCCGGATCCTCTGGCACGAGGCGCGGCTTGCCGGCACCACGGCGATCGTGCTCGGCAGCGAGGCCCAGGGGATCTCACCGCAGTGGCAACAGGCTGCCGCAGACGGCCTGATCGAATTCGAGTCGGTCCGGCTGCCGATGCGGGGCAGAGCCGACAGCCTCAACGTCTCGGCCACGGCGGCCGTCCTGGCCTACGAGGCGCTGCGGCAGGAGCCTGAGAAACCATGAGCATGCCCGACGTCCCGAGTGATGCGTTCGATCAGATCGCCGCAGCGGCGGCTTCCGGCGGTTCATCCGCGATGTTCGCGGCACTGGCAACATCGCTCATCGAACGCCGCCGCTGGCACGCCCTCTTCGACCTCCGACTGCTGGAGGCCCGCTCATCGCTCGGACTGTCGTTGTCGGGAGATCGTGAGACTGTCGATGCCGGCGTTCGTGAATCGCTCGACGCCCGCTCGCTCGAAGCCTGCCGCGAGGTCGGCTGGCCGCTGCTCGATGAGGGCCAGGTCGCAGCGGCCTGGATGTATCTTCGGGCCGCCGCGGCCCCGGCGGAGGTGGCCGCACGACTGTCCGCCATCGCCGACGACCTGGGTGAGTCCATCGACCCCGCGGACGAGGCCTCCGAACAACGACTGCAGGAGATCATCCACGTCGCCCTCTGGGAGGGCGTCGATTCGGCCCTTGGCATTCGGCTCGTGATCGCCAGGCAGGGCACATGCAACGCGATCACCGCCTACGAACAGGCCGTCTCGCGGCTGCCCGTCGGCCGGCAGCAGCCCGCGGCGGCCGTGCTCGTGTCGCACCTCCACCGCGAGATCGCCGCCGCGCTCGAGTCCGATCTCGGCGGGCGGGGGATACAGTTTCCGGTTGCATCGGGTGGGTCGATCGTCGAACTCCTCGACGCCGTCGGCGGAAAGTCGGCCGATGCAGGGCTCCACGTCGATGTCTCGCACCTGCAGTCGGTGCTGCGGATCGCCCGGGTCTGCATCGATCCAGTCGTGCTGCGGCAGGCCTGGGAACTCGCCATCTATGGCTGCCGTCTTCCCGCCGGGGTGAGTTATCCCGGGGAACCGCCATTCGAGGATGTCGCCAACGCATCGCGGCTGTTCTTCGGAGCCCAGCTTGGCCGCGATGTCGATGCCGCAGTTGCCCACTTCCGCCGTGCCGCGGCGATCGCCGCGGTCGAGGAGGCGGGCACGCTTCCTGCCGACACGCTCACCTATCTGCTCTGGCGGCTCGGCCGACCCGCCGAGGCACTGCATGCGGCTTTGGCACGCCCCGCCGACCACGGCATGCCGAGCACGATGCAATCCTGCGGCATGCTTCCCCCGCTCGTCGAACTGGCCGTGGCAGGAGACGTCGTCGAACTGCTGCTCGATGCCTGCCGAAAACGGGGCGACGAGATCACCTTCGCCGCCGCGCTTGCCGCGGCCGATCAGCGCCGAGATCCAGAGAGGCCGTGAGACCGGCACCGCTCGCAGCCGCCGCTCGTGTCGTAGCCAAACTGCTCCGGCGGGATGAACCCGCGGCCCGGCGGGAGTTGCCAGGGGGCAAGCACGTCATTCGACCGCGACCTGCCTGTGCAGTCACGCCAGCGATTGCAGGCATCGCAGGGATCGGGGCAGTTCGGCTCATCATGCACTGCTCCCCAGTAGCGTGGCCCACAGCCCGTGTCGCCGTAGGGAGTGGCCATGCCGCCGTAGCCAGGCCCGCAATCCCGGCAGCGGAAGGCTTCTCCGGCGACTGCAGTCGCTCCGAAAAGCAGGCCGAGGATGCTCCAGCGGAAAACGGTGACGGCAATGCGTTGCATGCCGGTCGTATCGGTCGGAGGGGCAGCTCCGGATTGATCCGGCCCCTTCCGCCGGCAATGTCGGGCCATCCTGCCCGGCCTACCAGAGGGTCATCGCACCGGAACCGGAGGCCTCGCCCTCATCCGTTCATAGACCTGCATATAGGCCCGGCCGCTCGCCTCCCACGACCAGTCGCGTTGCATCACCTGCCGAACGAGTCCTGTCCAGAGCGGCCGGTCGGCATGGGCGTCGAGCGCCCGGGAGACGGCATGGTCGAGGGCTGCGGTATTGAAGGGCTCAAACATGAAGCCGCTCGCGGTGCCCTCGCCCAGGGCCGCCGGGCTTGCGTCCACGACCGTGTCGGCGAGGCCTCCCGTGGCCCGCACCACGGGAATCGTTCCGTAACGCATGGCGTAGAGTTGGGTGAGCCCGCAGGGCTCGTACCGGCTTGGAACGAGTGCGATGTCGGCCGCCGCCAGCAGGAGGTGTGCAAGCCCTTCGTCGAACCCGATCACGAGATCGATCGTTCCCGGAAATGCCGCCGCCATCCGCCGCAGCGCATCCTCCGTCGCCGGATTGCCGGTGCCGAGGATCATGAACCTCGCCCTGCCTCCGCCCGCCATCCGGGCGAGGAGTTCGATCACAAGATCGATCCCCTTCTGCTCGACGAGCCTTCCCACGAGAGCGATCAGCGGCCTCGGATCGGGCGCTGCATGTCCGAGTCGGGCCGCCAGCGCGACTCGCGCGGCATACTTGCCGACATCGAAGTCGTCCTCGGAATAGTTCCGCGGGATCGATCTGTCGGTGCGCGGATCCCAGATGGCGGTGTCGATGCCGTTGACGATCCCGCTGAGGGCGTCGCTGCGCGAGGCGAGCACTCCCTCGAGCCCGCAGCCGCCTGGCTCCCGCTGGATCTCCCGGGCGTAGGTCGGGCTCACCGTGCTGATCGCATCGGCGAAGACAAGCCCGGCTTTGAGAAAGTTGAGCTGGCCGTAAAACTCCATCTGCTGCCAGTTGAAATACCGCCAGTCGAGGCCGGTGAGCAGCATATCCCAGTGCCAGAACAGGCCCTGATAGGCCATGTTGTGGATCGTCATCAGGGTTCTGGCAGGGGCCAGCGCCGGCCACGAGGCGTAGAGCAGTTTCTGGTAGGCGGGCACGAGCCCGGCCTGCCAGTCGTGGCAGTGGATGATGTCGAAGGGCTGGCCCTGCCGACCGGCGGCCTCGAGCGCCGCGCGGGCGAAGAAGATGAATCGCTCGGAGTTGTCGGGATAATCCTCAGCCCCGCCGTAGAGCGTGGGCCTGTCGAAGCATTCGTCGTTCGCCACCAGCAGCACCCGGACATTCCCGGTGGGCAGGCGGCTCTGCAGCACCCTGGCGGGCAGATTTCGGGCACCGATCGAGACCTCGAATTCGAGGCCCATCGGCTCGACCGAGAGCCCCTTGGCGAAGACCTCGCGATAGGCGGGGAGAACGAGGGTGACCTCACAGCCGAGTCGGGCCAGGGCGGATGGCAGCGACCCGGCGACATCGGCGAGCCCGCCCGTCTTGGCGAACGGCGCCGCCTCGCTGGCCACCATCAGCACCCGCATGGCTGCACGTCTCGCATCTGAAGAAGGCGTTTGGAAACCGCCGCCTCGGCGGGCGGTCGTGTCAGGCGAGGATAGTATAAGATCGCCCGTCGTCATGTGCCCGCTCGTCAATCCAGCCTCGCTGTTCAGATTTCGGCTGCCATGCGGCCGTCGCGACAATCTCTGGCCACCGGCTGCGGCAAACCTCGACGAATCGCTGCGGCTTCCGACGCTGGCGGCACTGGCCGGTGTGCCCGACCTGCTCGACCTTCGGCTCGCCTGGAACGAACAGGGCCTCGGCCTGCGGGCGACCGTCCGCGGTGTGGGCGGTTCCCGCTGGTGTCAGCCGACACGACCCGAGGACAGCGACGGGCTGCACCTCTGGATCGCGACCCGGCCAACTGGAGAAAGCCACCGTGCGGGCCGCTACTGCCGACGGCTCGCCCTGCTGCCGACCGGCGGTGGACGCCAGGCCGACAGGCCGGTCGCCGTGGCTGCGGTGATCCCGCGAACGAGCGAGATGCCGGGAGAGATTCCCGACGGATCGATCCCGATCGAGGCCCGCCTCGATCCCGATGGATGGCAGATCGACGCCTTCATCTCCGCCGCCGCGCTTCCTGGCTGGGATCCGCTGGAACTGCCCCGACTCGGCTTCTTCGCGGCCGTCATCGACCGCCGTCTGGGCAGCCTGCCATTCTGCGGACCGGCCGAGTTTCCCTGGGACAGCGACCCCACGACCTGGGCCGAACTGGAACTGCGAACCAGGCTCTAGCCCCAGACGTTTGCAGTTTTTTTGACCCACTCCGGAAGTTGCCCGTGCCCTGGGTCGGGGTTGCCCATGCCCCGAGAGCCGGGCTCGGCGGCAAGCGGAGCCAGGATGGCGAAGCGCAGCCGGCGTGCA
>CAMDFJ010000009.1 GCA_945897435.1 Candidatus Kuenenia stuttgartensis
TGCCTGCCGATCTGGTTCCCTTCCTTCGGCCCGAGCCATCCAGGCCATCCGAACCATCCAGGCCATGAGTCGCTCTGTCTTCACCGCTCCGATTCCCCTGCCGGCGCCTGAGCTCGGAATCAGAGCGGGCCTTTTCGCAGGAATCGCCTGCCTGCTCATGGCCGGCTCGATGCTGGCGGAGGAGGAGCCGCGACAGCCCCCACGTCGGCCAGACGGCCTGCTCGAATGCTGCAACTCAAGCCATGCATCGGTGACGGCAGAGAGTCTTTCAGACCAACGCTGTGTCTGGCGGCTGCCCGACGGAAGCCTGCTCGACACAGAGACCGATTCGCTGCTCACCTGGGGCACGTGCCCTCCATGGCCGGTGGGTTCCCACCTGCTCCTCGTGGACGGGGGCGTCGTCGCCGGCAGGCTCGAATCGATCGACGACGGTCGAATCACGATCCGTTCCCCCGTGGTCGGGCGAATGTCTCTCCCGCGGAACGCCGTCGCCGGCTACCGAGGCACCGCGGCCAGCCGGCCGCCGATTGCGGCCGAGGGCCCTGTCGTGGATCTCGCCAACGGCGACCGGATCATGGCCCGCTCGATCAGCGCCCGAGATGGAATCGCCTCGCTTTCCTGGCAGGGGGGCGTTGTCTCGATCCCCCTGGAGCGGATCCATGCATTCGATCTGACTGGCATCCCGCCCGCCGTTTCGCGTTCTGCGGTGACAACGGTCCGCGTCGCACTCGTCGATGGCTCCCGTGGACCTCTCTCCCTGTTTGGCGAGGCCACGCCGGTGGACCGCGTGCTGGCGATCCGTGTCGATGGTGGCTGCGGGATCGACCTCACCTCGCTCGAACCGATTGACATCAGTGGTCTCGACAACGCGGGTTCGCGGGCCGGGCTCAGCCGCGGCCGCACGCTCTCCGGGGCACCGCCCGAGATCGGTGGCCGGAGCGGGTTCAGCGGGCTTGGCATCCGATCTCGGGCAACGATCAGATATCGGTTCGAGTCGCCAATCGTCCGCTTTGAATCGAGCCTGGCGATCGATGACGCTGCAAAACCGGGGGGACGGGCCATGGTCCGGGTGATCGCCCGCTCCATCGACGGCGACCGCCGGCAGGCATTCGCATCCGCTGTGATCCAGGCGGGCGATCCGCCGATCGGGATTCGCGTCGATCTCGACCAGGCTCGGGAAATCGATCTGGTCGTCGAGGCGGTCGAGGCGGAGGACGATCCCGTCGACACCTTTTGGCTCGACCCCCTGGTGATCGCATCGCGCCGCGTCAGTGCTGCTCCCTGAGACTCGGGCTACAATCGAGAGATGCTCTGGATTGCCTGGAAGATGCTGATCGGAAACCGGGTGAAATACCTCGGCATCGTTTTCGGCGTGGTGTTCGCCGCGCTGCTGATCGCCCAGCAGGCCTCGACCTTCTGCGGACTGATGCTGCTGACGATCAGCCAGATTCGTGATGCCGCCGGTCCGGACATCTGGGTCATGGACCGGAAGGTGCAGTTTGTCGACGACATCAAACCGCTGTCGGACACCGAACTTTTTCGGGTCAAGGGAGTTCCCGGCGTCGAATGGGCCGTCCGATTTTTCAAGGGGATCGCCCGGGCCCGACTGGAGGAGGGGAGCTACGAACAGGTGATCCTGCTGGGACTCGACGACGCCACGCTCGTGGGTGCCCCGCAGGGGATATTCATGGGATCGATCGCCGACCTGCGGAAGCCAGATGCCGTGATCATCGACGATGCCGGCTACAAGCGGATCTGGCCGGGTGAGCCCTACCGGATCGGAAGGACTTTCGAGATGAACGATCACCGGGCGGTGCTCGTCGGGATCACGACCGCCAGCCGCACGTTCCAGAGTTTTCCCATCATCTACACCCGCTACAGCCAGGCGGTCCGGTTCGCACCGCCCGAACGCAAGGTGCTCTCCTTCGTGCTCGCGGAACCGGCTGCCGGGGTGCCATCCGCCGAGGTCTGCCGCCGGATCGAGGCCCAGACGGGCCTCCAGGCACTGACCCACGACCAGTTCATCTGGAAGACGATCGACTATTACCTCGCCAAGACGGGTATTCCGGTGAACTTCGGGATCACGGTGTTTCTCGGATTCCTCGTCGGTACGGCGATCGCCGGACAGACCTTCTACCTTTTCACCGTGGAGAACATCCGCCAGTTCGGCGCCCTCAAGGCGATGGGCACGAGCAACTGGACGATCCTGTTGATGGTGCTCTCGCAGGCAGTCCAGGTCGGAGTCGTCGGCTACGGCATCGGCGTCGGACTGGCGGCGCTCTTCGGCCTCTCCACCCGCGGACTCGTGCGACTCGCCTTCTACATGCCCTGGCAGGTGCTGGCGATCACCGCCGCCGCAGTCTTCGCCATCGTGCTGCTCGCCAGCCTGCTCTCGATCCGACGCGTGCTCGTGGTCGATCCGGCGATCGTGTTTCGAGGCTGATCCCGCTGGGGACTCAACCATGCAGAAGCCAGAATCCTCCGATGCAGCGGCGACAGGCGATCTGGCGGTGCGGGTTCGCGGCGTCACGAAGGAGTTTGGCAGCGGCGGTTCCCTGACCCGGGCCCTCCGCGGTGTCGATCTCGACGTGCCCTACGGCGAGATGCTGATGCTCGTCGGGCCCAGCGGCTGCGGCAAGACGACGCTGGTGTCGATCGTGGCCGGAACCCTCCAACCGACCGCCGGTGAGGTGACGGTGCTGGGGCTCGACCTCGTGGCGATGGGCAACGGCCGCAAGGTGCGGTTCCGCCGCGACAACGTCGGCTTCGTTTTCCAGGCCTTCAATCTCCTGCCCGCTCTCAGCGCCGCCGAAAACGCCGCCGTCCCACTGCTGATCGCCGGCTGGCGTCGGGCCGACGCGATCGAGGTTGCCAGCGAGATCCTCGAGACGCTCGGCCTCGGCGACCGACTGACGAACCTGCCGAGTGAGCTCTCGGGCGGTCAGCAGCAGCGGGTCGCGATCGCACGGGCGCTCGTCCACGAGCCCAGGATCCTGGTCTGCGACGAGCCCACCAGCGCCCTCGACGCCGAAAACGGCAGGATCACGATGGAATTGATCGAGCGGATCGCGGTCCAGCCCGGACGGGCGGTGATCGTGGTGACCCACGATGCCCGGGTCTACTCCTTCGCCGACCGGATCGCCTCGATGGAGGACGGCAGGATCGTTTCGATTGAAGCGGGCCCCCACAACTCCACGGACGCTGCGGTTCCTCGGTGACGGATCCCGACGGGCGGCGACCCCGACGCTGTTTCGGCCTGCTTGACGCCGTCGGTGGATGCGACTACCACTCCATGCATCATGGCTGACAAACGTCTCGGACTCTGGCTGATCGGTGCAAAGGGTGGCATCGCCACCACGCTGCTCTGCGGGCTCGCCAGCCTGCGTCGCGGAGCGATCGCCCCGATCGGCCTGCTCACCGAACTCGAGCCCTTCACCCGGCTTGGCCTCGTCGACTTCGCCGACATCGTCGTCGGCGGCCACGACATCCGTGGCGGCCGCCTCGGCGACGAGGCCCGGCGGATGTGGACCGAGAGCCGGGCGATCACGCCCGAACTGCTCGACAACGCGACCGACTATTTCGCCGAGGTGGAGACGCGGATCCGGCCGGGCACCGTCGTCGCCACGGGCGATCGGATCCGCAGCCTCGCCGACGACGCGGCGGCGACGATCGTCGAGACCCCACGGGGGGCGATCTCCCGGATCCGTGCCGACATCGAGGCCTTCGCTGCGGCCGAGCGGCTCGACCGCCTGGTGGTGGTGAATATCGCCTCGACCGAGCCACCCCCGAGCCGCCCGATCCCCGCCGACTTCGCCGAGTTGGATCCGCTCCTCGACGACGCCGCCCAATGCCCGCTGCCCGCCAGCAGCCTCTACTTCATCGCGGCCGTCGAGGCGGGGGCGTCGTATGTCAATTTCACCCCTTCGGCAGGCTCCACGCCCGCCTGCCTGCAGCAATTGGCGATCGAGCGGCAGATCGCCCACGCCGGCTGCGACGGCAAGACCGGTGAGACGCTGCTCAAGAGCGTGCTCGCTCCGATGTTCGCCGCCCGCAACCTCGAGGTGATGAGTTGGGTGGGGCACAACATCTTCGGCAACATGGATGGCAAGGTGCTCGATGACCCGCGCAACAAGGCCGCCAAGGTCCGCAGCAAGGACCACCTGCTGGCCAGCATTCTCGGCTACCCGCCCCAGACACACGTCTCGATCGAGTACATCCAGAGCCTCGGCGACTGGAAGACGGCCTGGGACCATATCCACTTCCGCGGCTTCCTCGGCACACCGATGACGCTGCAATTCACCTGGCAGGGCTGTGATTCGATCCTCGCGGCCCCGCTCGTGCTCGACCTCGTTCGGCTCATCGACCGGGCCCGTCGGGCCGGGGAGTACGGCGGCCTTGCCTGGCTGGCCTGCTTCTTCAAGAGTCCGATCGGTGTGTCGGAGCAGGATTTCTCCAGGCAGTTCCAGTTGCTCGAGGATTGGGCGCGGGGGCAGTCCGCGGGAGCAGGGCATGGCGGCTGATCGCCGTCTTGGCATACGATATTCCGCATGGCAGCAGTCCCCTCGGAAGTTTCCGATCCGCCGCGTCGCCGCATCAGGCGGCGGAGTTTCGCCGATATTCTTACCCAGGTCGGACTGCCGATCGTGGCGTTGTCTCTGCTCGGCTTCGCCTGCTGGTATGTCTGGACCACCCGCCGGGTGACGTCAAACCCGCCACCTCCAATCGAGCCGGCCCACAGTCCCTTCGCCGACGCGCTTGCGGCCTCGGGCCTGGTCGAGCCGCAGACGGAGAATATCGCCGTCGGCTCGGCCACGGCGGGCGTTGTCGTCCAGGTGCTGGTCAAGGTCGGCGACTCGGTCGAACCGGGAACACCTCTCTTCCGGCTCGACGACCGGCAGCTGCGGGCCGATCTCGCGGTGCGACGGTCGGTGGTATCGCAGGCCAAGAGCGAGCTTGTCCGGCTCGAGGCGGAGCCGCGCAAGGAAAAGATTCCTGTGCTCGCCGCCCAGGTCAACGAGGCCCAGGCCACGGTGCTCCGCGAGGCGGACTCCCTCAGGCGGGCCGAGGAGACCTTCGCCCGCAAGGTGACCACGGAACAGGACCTGATCGCCCGTCGAGAGGCCTACGCCGGGGCCGAGGCGAATCTGGAGCGAACCCAGGCCGATCTCGCGCTCCTGCAGGCAGGTTCCTGGGAGTACGACCGGGATGTGACGCGGACTGCGATCGCCAAGGCCGAGGCGGAGGTGGCCAAGATCGAGACCGATCTTGATCGGCTGATCGTCCGGGCACAGGTGGCAAGCCGGATTCTGCAGCTCAACGTTCGGCCCGGCGAGTTCGTGGGGGCACCGCCAGGACAGCCGCTGGTGATCCTCGGCGACGTCGAGCGTCTGCATGTGCGGGTCGATATCGACGAATACGACATCGCACGCTTCAATCCGGCCGCGAAGGCCTCTGCCGTGCCGCGGGGCAGCCTGCAGACGAGGTATCCGCTGGAGTTCGTCAGGGTCGAGCCGTTCGTGGTTCCCAAGAAATCGCTCACCGGCGAGACCACCGAGCGGGTCGACACCCGTGTGCTGCAGGTGATCTACGTCTGCGAGCCCTCCGAACTCCCACCGCTGTACGTCGGCCAGCAGGTCGAGGTGTACATCGACGCCACCCAGCCGACTTCGGGACAGGCCACTCCGTAGGTTGACAGGCTTTCGTCTGTCACTGAATCACAAACGCCAGCGGCAGGCCGGAATGGCGGAGTCATCACGAAGAGAATTTTCATGCCGATCATCCTGGCGTCCCTGGTCGTGAACGTGCTCGTCGCCGGTTTCTTCGGCCTTGCGGCCGGGTTCAGCCTCAACTCGATACTCCCGAAGCTCGACGTCGTGTTTGGGCCGGACACGCCCTCGCGACGAATCCTGGCGTGCCTCTATCTGGCAATCGCCGTTGCAAGCGCGGTGGCTTTGCTCGTCGTGCCGCTGCGGATGGGTATTGTTGTGGTGCTCTTGCCGCTCCAGATTCTCTATAAAACGCTGACCGTTTTTTTTGTCGCGGATTGGAAAAATCCTGTTCCGTGGTGGAATCTGGTCATCAGTGCGCTCCATGCGACATCGCTTTGGATTGCCTTCTCGGGCCAGGGGATCAAATAGCCGGCGACGAGTTGCCGCTTGAACCACCGCCCGTCTCTCCCGCTCGCGGACAGCCGACCGCGGCCTTCAAGGTCTCCCGGCAGCAGATTCGGGCTGGGTTCCTGCTGGAATCGAGCCTGAAATCGCCCTTGCAGGGGGGTCGGGGGGCTGGGACAGTCTCCGGTGATCATGTCCCAGGCCGCCCCCAGCATTCCCGAGCCCCTTCAGCGATCCCGCCGTCCGCGGGACCGGGCCGGAGTGTTTCTGCGGATCTGGTGCGCGGTCAGCATGGCCGTCCCGATTCCCGCGCCTGCCTGGGCCGATGAACTCCTGCCGCTGCCCTCGGTAGTGGGTCCCGGGCAATCGCCCTCGGAGGAGGCACCGACGCCACCCCCTGCCGCATCGCAGGGCACG
Organism: Candidatus Kuenenia stuttgartensis; assembly: GCA_945897435.1. Taxonomy (GTDB): domain Bacteria; phylum Planctomycetota; class Planctomycetia; order Pirellulales; family UBA1268; genus RGVT01. Next base: position 6,531 of record CAMDFJ010000009.1, read on the forward strand.
TTCCTTCCCAGCCAGAACGGCCGCCTGCTCTGGAGTCAGACCCTTGCCACCGTCTCCAGCGACTGGCCGATCATGCGGACGGTCGAGCCAGACTTCGCGTCACTGCCACCCCGCGCCGGCCTGATCGAGTCGGCATGGGTCGAGCCGCCCGCCGAGTCAGCAACATCAGGCAGCCTCGCGGTGGCACCGACCTGGCCGCCGAAGCGACAGCGTGTCGTGGTTCATGTGACGCCCGCCGTGAACGGGGCCTGGATCGACGCCGTCGTGGAAACCCAGTCGATTGCGGAGGCCCATGCCGATGCAGGGCCGGGCCGCGTGACGCTCACCGGTGGATGGCAAACCGTGGCCGGCAGCGGCTCTGAAACGAACATTTCCGCCCGCCTCGCGGCCAGGATGGCGCCGGGCGTCGAGCCGATCTATTCGTTGCCGTCGCTCGACGGCCAGTTGGAGACCGCATCATCCAACGAGCCCCCCTGGGCAGACAGCAACCACCCGCGAATGGCTCGGTTCGGCTACAAGGTGCTCGAGGACTATCGAAACTTCTACTCCTGCGAGAGCCTCGTCTGCCTGACGGGCGCCTTCGGCGCCGGCGCCCTGATGGCGAACACCGGGTTCGACACGACCATGCAGGCGGCCTGGCAGGAGAGTGTCGTTCCGACCGATCTGGGGACGTTTTTCAAGGGCTGCAAGGACATCGGCGAGGGTCGTTACGCCCTCGGTGTGTTCGGTGCCGCGGCCCTGACCGGCCTCGTCTTCGAGGGCCGGCCGTCTGGCGACATCGTCGGCGAGTGGGGCTCTCGATCGCTGCGGATGTTCATCGTCGGGGCCCCGCCGGTCTATGTGCTGCAGCTCGCGACGGGCGCCTCACGGCCGCTGGAAAACAGAGGCAGTCAGTGGAAGTCGTTCAACGACGACAACGGTGTCAGCGGCCACGCCTTCGTGGGAGCGATCCCGTTCCTCGCGGCTGCCGACATGGTCGAGAGCCCGCTGCTCAAGGGCACGCTCTACGTCTGCTCGACCTTCGTCGGCTTCTCGCGGATGACGACCGATTCCCACTATCCGTCGCAGGTATTCCTCGGCTGGTATCTGGCCTGGGCAAGTTCCCGGGCAGTCAGCCGGACGGAGATGCACTTCGCCGGGATGGAGGTCAGCGTCGTGCCGCTGCCAATCGCCGATATGGGCGGCCTGGCTGTCGAGGGCCGCTGGTGACGCCGGGGCCTCATCGTCTTCTGATGGCGCGAATGCCGCAGATCGCGGCGGCCAGAGAGCAGAGCAGGAGCGAAGAAGGCTCGGGGACGGCTGTCACGCTCCAGGCCAGTCCATAGGTCGTGTCGGCCGGCAACTCGCCCGAAGATCCGAGATCGTAGACCCGGTCGAGGCCGACGACCCGCAGGTCGTAGTCGCCCGCTTCCGGAATCTGGATCCTGAGGAACTCCGACGTGCCGTAGGGGCTGATCGAGCGGGCGATCAGGGAATCCCCGGCTGGAACGTCGGTCCGCCAGAGTTCGAGCGAGAGATCGCTGAGCCCGATGTCGCGGGCGGAGTCGAGCGTGTCGGTGAACAACCTGTCGGCAAACCAGGTCAATGCGACCGAGAGGAGATCGCCGGCTGCCAGCGGACTTGCGAACGAATATGCGTTCGCACCACCACCGGTCAGCGCGGTAGCGTTTTCAACGCTGCCAAGATCCCAGCCGCGGTGCTGGACGCCATCCGCTCCGCCGCCGCCGAACACGCCCAGCGTGGTGTCGAGGCCGGCGCTGACCGCGATCGGCATTCCATTCATGAGGATGCCGGCTGGTTCGCCGACGTAGATCCTGTAGGCCGTGTCGAGGTCGAGCATGCCGGCACCGACCGCATTGTCGAGGGCCTGCTCGGTGGTGATCACACCATCGACCATCACCTGACCGTTGTTCCAGCCATTCGTCGCCGTGGCACCGGCCATCATCGTGGCCTTGATGACCCGGGCATCGAGCATCTCGGCCGGGGCCGCATTCGCCGAGACGAAATAGCTGCCGGCGTCGACGAGCAGGGCGGCGGCTCCCGCCACGATCGGCGCGGCGAAACTCGTGCCCGCCATGTCAGGAACGTAGTATTGGCCGTGATAGGCGCTCTGCATGCCGCCCGTCGGATCGCTGCCAGTGCGATTGCCACCGGTGTTGCCGCCATAGAAGGCGAGCGTCAGGTTGTCACCTGGGGCGGCGATGTCGACCGTCGCGCGGGCATTCGGAAGCGTTGTTCCAGTCGCTGGATTATAGAAATCGCCCGGCCCACGGCTCGAAAAATCGGCCACCTCGTTGAACGGTGGTGAGAGCGTGTCGCCAGTCATGGCGGCCACCGAGATGCCGTTGTAGCCCGATGCGAGCCCGCCGACGGAGTTCTGGGTCGGCCCGCCGTTACCGGCCGAAAACACGGCGATGACGTTGTTCTCCCTGACAAGCGCGTCGACGGCGATCGTTTCGGCCAACGCCCCGGCTGAATCGTCGAATCCCCAACTGCTGTTGATCACGTTGGCTCTGAGCGTCGCCGACCCACTCGTCACTCCGGTCCGCATCGCAGTCAGGTAGGGATAGAGGAAACTCGTCTCGGTGACGGTGAAATTTCCGCTGAAGCCGCTGCCGCTCCAGCCGGTCGCGATCGCCCCCGACCAGAGCTGCGCCGTCGGAGCGATGCCCAGCTGATGCTGATAGAGACCCGAGCCTCCGATCGCCTGCCCGACGAAGGTCGCATGCCAGTCGGCCTCTCCGAGCGACGTTCCCCCGGAGGACTGCGTCAGGGGATCGGCGAGATAGCGGGAGACGCGGCCGGAGAGCGACTCATGGCCGTTCCAGATCGAGCCGGCCTCGATGTTGGCCACGATCGCACGGCTGCCCCCGAAGCCCCAGTCATAGAAGGTCGTCGCCCCGACGAGATCATTGACGAAGACCCCGTTGAAGATGCTCGACCCGGAACCGCTGCCGTTGATCGCCTGAGCCGGTCGGGCCGCCACGGCGAGCAGAAGCCCAATCAGCAACGTCGGGAAAAATCGGCCACCGGGCGCAAACCGCCCACTGGTGCCCAGCCAATAGCCCTGCTTCAGCAAGGGATGTTCCCGGCCCGGATGTCGTGCGGAAGCGAACCGCATGCCCACCTCCCCGCCCCTGGGGCCGCGGTCACCGAGACTGCCTGGCGGCCCCATCGACCGATCGCATTCTCGAACGTTGCCGAAACCCTGACCGCTTCGGCCTTTGCTCTGTCTTCGAGGTGGCTACTGGCTGCCGATTCCGCCTCTCGGATCCCGTGGCCTGCGACTTCTCCACTTCAAGGACCCCGAAGTATGGATCGGGAAACTGCCAATCGTTCTGGGCCACCACCTCAGCCGGCAGGGAGAGGACAATCAAGCCCATCGCAGCAATGACCAGAGAGCGACGCACCGCAGCCAATGTCCCTTCAAAACAGGTCCAACCGGGCTCTCAGTTGTGCTGATGCCTCAGACAGGAAAGTCAGGGCTGGAAACCGCATCGGCGAAAACCGTCGGCTGATCGAGCGATGACCGGATCGAACGAATCGTGTCGAGCATCACAGGTCGCACGAGATAGCCGGCAACACCCGATGCAAGCGAACGCTGTTCGTCTTCCAGTCGATAGTCGTCGGAGACCATGAAGATCGCCGAACGCTGCGAGTCGCCGACACGCCCGAGGGAGATCGACGCCCCGGAAAGGGTCGGATCGACGTCTGCATGACCGACGTGCGGAGCCAGCATGTCGAGCAGATCGAAGCCGGACATGTCGGAAAGTTCGGTGGCCACGAGCCAGACATCGGCCCGAAACCGTCGGGCCAGCCGGACCGCTGCCCGACCGTCAGCACAGAAATGCAGACCGATCTCGCCCGCCCTGGCCGCCTGAACGAAATCCGCGTAGCGATCGCAGGCAGGATCGACGATGACGATCTCACTGATCCCCGCCGCCCGGAGCGACGTGAGGCTGGAATTGAAAGAGTCTTTTGAATTCATGTTCATGATCTGAGGTGTCCTTCAGACAAGTGAAACGCATCAGACAAGTGAAACGATCGACAAAAACAGCGCAATCGGAAGGACGCACAAGAGCAGGTCCGCCCTTGTCAGCGACCCGCGGGCCGCAAGTGCCGAGGTTGCCCCAATCTGCCTGGTGTTCATCGACATCTCCGTGACTTTGTAAGTCTTCTCTTGAACCTGCTGTTCTGGACCGGCAAGCAAACATGCACGCGCCGTGCCAATCGCGCCGGTTGCCGCGATCGAGCGACCCAAACCGACACAAACAGCCGCTGAAACCTGCAAAAAAGGCTTCGCTGTCGCTGACTGGAGGAAAAACATTTTGCCGCTGCCATCGTCATGATCGGCGTCATTCGCACCGACCCTGGCGCGATTTGCCCCAGTCGGACAGCAAACGACCGCGGGGGGTGGGACGATTCGCCCCACCCCCCGCGCTCTTTCGCATCAGGCTCAGGGTACGGCCGGTCAGGCCCCGTACTTTCCAAGACGGAGGGCATGGGCCATGGCCAGCAGCATCAGGTGTTTGGCCGCAAACTGGCCGAGCCCGCCCCTGAGGCATTCCCGCTCGGAGAAGCCGGTCAGGCCGTCGGGCCTGCATGTATCGGCGACCAGAAGCGTCGGCACCGGATGCCAGCTGTGGCTCTTGAGCAGACTGGGGGTGGAATGATCGCCGGTGACGATCAGGACATCGGGCCGGAGCCTTTCGATCCGGGGAATCGCCGAGTCGAGCTCTTCGGTCCTTCGCACCTTCTCGGAGAAGTTGCCGTCCTCGCCGGTGGAATCGGTGTATTTGAAGTGCAGGAAGAAAAAGTCATAGTCGTTCCAGCAGCCGGCAAGCGTTTCGATCTGTTCGTCCAGCGACTGCGCCCTGCCGACGAGGGTCATGCCTGCCAGCCGGGCGAGCCCCTTGTACATCGGATAGACGGCGATCGCCGCCGACCGCAGGCCATAGACCTGCTCGAACGTGGGCAGTTGCGGCTTGGCGGCGAATCCCCGCAGCACCATGCCGTTGGCCTTGGGCTCATCCCGAAGGATCAGCCGTGCCTGTCGCACGAATTCCTTCGCCACCTCGGCCGTCCGGCCAGCCGCCGGAACAGCAGCGACCGGGTCGAGCGGGGCCACGCCAACGGCCTGGGGGTCGGTGTCGGCCACGCCGCCATCCAGGCCTTTGCCGCGAAAAACCACCACGAACCGGTGCTCTTTCACGGGCTTCACGAACGTCTCGACGCCCTCGATCTTCACGGCCTCGAGCCGCTCGACGACCTTGAAACTCTCCTCCGATGGAATCCGTCCCGCCCGGCGGTCGGAGATGCGTCCGGCCGCGTCGAGTGTGCAGAAATTACCGCGGGCGGCGACGTCGTCGGGCCCGAGTTCGAACCCGATGCCGGTCGCCTCGAGGGCGCCGCGTCCGATCCTGAACTCGAGCGGGTCGTAGCCGAAGAGGCCGAGGTGACCCGGGCCGGATCCCGGCGTGATGCCGGGCAGCACAGGAATGCTCGAGCCGCTCGTTCCCCGGGCGGCGAGCCGATCCAGATTCGGGGTCGAAGCCGTCTCAAGTTCGGTCCTGCCACCCGGCTCGAGGGGCAAACCGCCAAGTCCGTCGGCAACGAGCATGACGATCTTCGTAGTCGCTTTTTCCGCAAGTTCCCGGACGAGTTGGAGTTGATTCACGGCAGCATGTTCCTGAGGGGGGAGAGAAGTTCCACGATCCTGCGGGCGTTGTTTTGGCGGCGTGAACCGATCGCTGCAAGGGGAACTCCGCCAACGCCGTCGACTGGCGGATGGTTGGGCTGGGGACGTCGATCGGCTACATTCCGCGGTCGAGCGTTTCCGGCATCGATCATCCCCGCCCAGAGCCAGCGAGCCCACCATGAGCGTCATCCGTCCGAAGCCGCCCGAGGACCCGATCCAGTACGATCCCTCCGCCGTGTTCGCCACCGGAGGCATCAGCCGCGAAGGGCTCGCCTCCCTCTCACCTCGGCTCGATCAGGCCCGCCAGGAGACGCTGACCGACATCGACCGCTTTCGGACGGGTAAGACCCGGCCGGGGGAGGTGCTCGACCCCGCGTTCATCGACCTGCCCGACCGACTCCTGGCCGACTACAACACACAACGCCCCGAGAGCGAACTGTTTGCCATCCTCTCGACGGCACGTCGGATCCGCGAGGCCGTCGACCGGGTCGTCGTGCTCGGCATAGGCGGCTCCTACATGGGCACTCGGGCCCTGTTCGAGGCCTGCTGCCATCCGTTCCACAACGAACTGCCCCGGGGCGAGCGAGGGGGCCGACCGCGGCTCTCGTTCGAGGGCTTCAACATCGACAACGATGCGGCCCAGGGACTGCTCGACCTGCTGGCGGTGCCGGCCTCTGGCGGCGGGCCGGACGACCTACTTGCCCGCTGGGCCCTGCTGATCGTCAGCAAGAGTGGGGGCACGCTCGAGACCGCCGTCGCCACCCGACTCTTCCTGGCGACGCTGTTCGAGGCGGTCGGCCGCGATCGTGGCCGGCTGGCCGAACTGGTCGTACCGGTCACCGGAAAGAGCGGCCGGTTGGCGGCCTTGGCCGGGGCGATCGGCTGCCCAGATGTGTTCGATATTCCCGATGGCGTGGGGGGACGGTTCTCGGTCTTCACAGCGGTCGGGCTGCTGCCTGCCGCGATCGTCGGCATCGACGTTGTCAGACTGCTCGAGGGAGCCGCGGCCATGAACCGGCGTTTCCGCGAGGCTCCTGTGGCGGAGAATCCGGTGCTGCAGTACGTCGGCGTCTGCCATCTCGCCGAGGCCGAGATGGGGGCTACGATCCGCATCCTTTCAACCTGGAGCAGCCGTCTCGAGGCGGTGGGGCTGTGGTACGACCAACTGCTTTCGGAGAGTCTCGGCAAGGGAGAGCAGGGGGCCACTCCGCTGACCACGGTGACGACCCGAGACCTCCATTCCCGCGGCCAGCAGCATCAGGAGGGCCGGCGGGACAAACTGATCACAAACCTGCTTGTCGGCGAGCCGCGACGCGATCCGATCAGGCTGCCCTCGATCGGCGGCTTCGCTGCCAATCAGGATGCTCTCGATGATCTCGTCGGCAGGGCCTGGCCCGACATGCTCGCGGCAGCAGCGGCGGGTACGAACGAGGCCTACGCGGCAGACCGTCGGCCGACCGCCGACATCACCCTGCCGCGGATCGACGAGCACACGGTCGGCCAGTTGCTTCAGATGCTGATGCTGGCGACGGTTGCCGAGGGCCGGCTCGTGGGCACGAACCCCTACGGCCAGCCCGGCGTCGAGGCCTACAAGCAGTGCATGATGCGGCGGCTGCGGCCCTGACGACCCAGCCCGAGTCGATTGCAAAGTCCCGAGGAAAATCCATCATGCCGATCACGCTCACCTGGACGGGACATGCCACCTGGCTGATCGAGACAGCCGCAGGCAGGCTGCTCGTCGACCCGTTCTTCGACGGCTGTCCGACGGCCTCGATGAAGGCGGCCGATGTCTCCTGCGACGCGATCCTCGTGACGCACGGTCACTTCGATCACGTCGCAGATCTTGTCTCGATCGCCCGCCGGACGAAGGCACCCGTGCTCTGTGCCTACGAGATCGCCAACTGGCTCGGCGGACAGGCGATCCTGAATTCCGTGCCGATGAACATCGGAGGGAGGGTTTCCGTGCCCGGCGGGACGGCGAAAATGGAGATGGCCTTTCATTCGTCGAGCCTTCCCGACGGCACGTATGCCGGCAGCCCCGCCGGCTGGCTGTTGGATCTGGAGGGCATCCGGATCTACATCGCGGGAGACACCGGGCTGTTTTCCGACATGGAACGGATCGGCAGGCCCCAGGCCGGCCGCGGCATCGATGTTGCGATCCTGCCGATCGGCGACGTGTTCACGATGGGCCCGGACGACGCGGTCGAGGCCACGAGGCTCCTCCGGCCGCGAATCGTCCTGCCGAGCCACTACGGAACCTGGCCACCGATCGCCCAAAACGCCGGAGCCTGGGCCGAGAGGATCGCCGCCGAGCAACTTGCCGAACCTCGGATCCTGGAGCCAGGCGGGGCGATCACCGTTTCGGGTCGCCCGACGGCAGTTCCACCGGCCTGACGGGCGGCACCCTGACCTCGATCGCATCCCCGACGACGCGAACATCGAACACCTCCACCCGGAGTGCGGCATTGTCGCACCAGGCGCCGTCAGAAAGACGAAACCGCCAGGCATGCCAGGGACAGGTGACGACGCCGTCCGTGAGCGGTCCCGAACCGAGCGACGCCCCCATGTGCGGGCAGAGATCGTCGATCGCCGAATAGGCGACGCCATCGAAGAACAGGGCGACCAGGCGTTCGCCGACCGCGAAGGTGCGGCCCTCCCCAGCCGGAATGTCACCGACCTTGGCCACGGGAATGAAGGGAACGTCGTTCATCTCAGAAACCAGTACCATACCATCCATGGTGCCTCCAGCAGACTGCCTTCCCCTCGGCGAGATTCGCCTGCTCGTGCTCGATGTCGACGGCACGCTGAGCAACAGCCGGCATGAGGTCAGCGACGCGACCTGCGCCGCCGTCAGGCAGGTTCAGGCGGCCGGCATCCGGGTCATGCTGGCCACGGGGCGGAGGTTTCGCGACGTGCTGCCGGTGGCGGAGCGACTCGGGGTTGTGGTCCCGCTGGTGACGGCTTCGGGCGCCCTGATCAAGGATCCCCTGACCCACAGGACCGTTGCCCGGGCAGGATTTGCTGACGGAGTTCTGCAGGGAGTCCTCCGCCTGATCGTGGACCGCGGACACGAGCCGATCGTCTACACGGACAGCTTCGCCCTTGGATACGACTTTCATTGTCGCAGTCTTGGCGGGACCGATCGGGCGGCGATCCCGGAAGGCCGCAGGGGTGTGGCCGAATATCTCGATCGCAACCGCGGTCTGGCCAATGTCCTCTCCGAATTGGAGTCGGCTCCTCCGGAGGGAGTGTTCGCGGGATTCACGATGGGCACACAGGAAGAGATGCTCGACCTCGAACGCAGCCTCGACGCCCGCTGGCCCGGTGCCCTCTCGCTGCACACGATCCGCAGCCCGCGTTACCGCGACTGGATGTGCGAGATTGCCCCGGCCGGCGTGACGAAGTGGTCGGGCGTGATGGCGTTGGCCGTGGGCTGGGGCATCGAACCGGGCGGAATCTGCGCCGTCGGGGACGACGTCAACGATCTGCCCATGATCCGCGGCGCGGGCATCGGGATCGCGATGGGCAACGCCACGGCAGAAGTGCGGCGGGAAGCCGACCGGGTGGTCGCCACCCATGACGACGGTGGGGTCGAAGAGGTGGCGGGAATGCTCCTTGCCGGGCTTTCCCAGACTGCGCCGCCTGAGGATGGCAACGCGGGTTGAGCAGCCGTCGGACTTCTTCTATAAGCCCACGTCCTCTTTCCCCGGATCGAACCCCCGAACGCGGCCTCGCCGCGGCCGCAGATGGATCTTTCACTCCGTCGTCCGAATGCCTGCTGCCGCACGTCGGGCAGACAGTTTGCCGCCGGCGAGACGATCTACTCGGCGCTCGCCCGGACCGAGGGCGGACTGGAACGGTTCGATTACGGATCCGAAGCCTGGCAGGGGCCTCCCGAGAACACGCTCGCCTGGTGGCGGTCTGCGTATCCCGAGCGTGAATCGGATGCCCAGATGCTCGCTCCAGTCGATGTGCTCCTCGATGTTCTCGAACAACTCGACGGCCTGCAGGACGAGGCACCGCTCCGCTATCTGCTCGCCCTGGAACTCGTCCGTCGTCGGACGCTCCGCATGGTCGACCGGCCGACCGCCGACAGGCCGACCGAGGAGGTGCTTCAGCTGACCTGCCGGCGCCGCGAGAGCGAGTATCTCGTCGTCGTGGCCACGCCGCCGCCAGCCACCATCGCCGCGGTGCAGGCCCGACTCACCGGGCTGCTCTGGTCGGGAGGTGAGGCATGACCAAGCCGAGCCAACGACGCCCCCCATCGGCAGCCGGAATGCTTGCGGCGATCGTGATCGCGGTGGCCTGCAGCGGCGCGACCTGCCCGCAGGTGCTGCGGGGCTATCAGGTCGGCACCATGCCGCTGCCGAGGGCGCTCCCCGCGCAGGCAACGCTCGACCAGATCATCGCCGGCGTGCATGACAACACGCAGCGGGTTCGCACCTACATGGCGCCCCAGGCAGTGCTCGTCGTGCCGGGCGTGCCTCGACTCTCGGCCCAGGTCGCCTGCGAGCCGCCGCGGAGATTCCGCCTCAGAGCCCAGACGACCGTCACCGGCAGCGAACTCGACATCGGCAGCAACGACGACCTCTTCTGGCTCTGGATTCGACGGCACCAGCCCCCCGTGATGCTTTTCTGCCGCCACGACCGCTATGCACAGTCGTCGGCACGGCGGCTCCTCCCACTCCGTGCCGATTGGATGCCGGAGCTTCTCGGGCTGGTGAACTTCCGCCCCGAGGACCGGCACGAGGGGCCGTTCCCCGTGCCCGACGGCAGGCTCGAAATCCGTAGCCGCATCCAATCGCCCGACGGCGAGCTGCTCAAATCGACGCTGGTCGACGGCACCACGGGCCTTGTCGTGGAGCAGCACCTTTTCACGGCATCGGGCGAGCGGCTGGCGAGCGTGCGGACGAGCAAGCATCGCGTCGACCCGCCCTCGGGTGCCGCCCTGCCGCGGCAGGTCGAGGTGTCGTGGCCCGCCTCAGGCATCGAATTCAAGCTGGAACTCTCGACGATCACGACGAACACGCCCTCGACAGATCCCGGGCAACTCTGGCAGATGCCGGCCTACGAGGGCTACGAGCCGGTCGATCTGGCCGACCCTGCCGTGGTCATCGGCCCGCCCCAGGCGCAGGCCGCCGTCGACCGCTGACCGCTTCGGTCAGGTGGCAGGCAGACTGCCGGCACGCATCTTCTGGCGGGCCTTGGAAAGGGCCGGCCCGATCGAACCGATCGGCAATCCAGTCAGGCGGCTGATCTCGCCGTAGCTGCGTGCCTCGAGGTGATGGAGCCGCACGAGCCTGGCCTCGGCATCGTCGAGCCGTCCGAGCAGTGTCTCGATCTCCTCGCGGTCGGCCGCCAGACGCTCCTCATCGTGGTGGTCCGGCGGGTCGGTTTTCATCGATACGGAATCGATGTTCCCGGGGCTGCGGCAGATCGAGCGGACGGCCACCCGGCGGGCGATCACCGTCAGGTAGCTCGGCAGGCTCGAACGGCCGGCGAAGGACCGCAGCACGGCGGCGTCGTTGCGGATGATCTCGACCAGGATCTCGGCCACGAGATCATCGCGATCCGCCGCTGCGAGCTGCTGCTGCCGTTGCCCGCAGGTTCGGTCGACGAGGTGGATGAACAGTCCGGCGAAACGACCGACAAAATCGTCCCAGCAACCGGGTGCGGACGCGAGACAGGCCTGCAGAAGCCGGCGATCCTCCGGCGAAACGACCTCCGCGGCCGACACGGCCTGCTCCTGCCCAGGCTGGCGGCCCGTTTTTTTTCCACCCGACTGGCCCAGTTCATCCGGCTGGCCCGGGGAACCCCGATCAGCCGGCTTCGGCAGGGCGTCGGATGCTGATTCGGCGGTCATGGATGCATCCCTCCGCGGAATCATAGAGGCCGTTTCCGGGCGGCACCAACGCCATTCCGAGAGGACTCAGGAAATCGCACGGAAATGCCGATTTCTGATTCGTTGACAGCCACCCGCGTGCATCCTACGATTCGCGCAGTTTGCCAGTTCTCCCAGACGGACATTTCGCTCTCCAGACATCACGCTCTCGAGGAGTCTTCGATCATGACGCACGTCGTTGCCGAGCCCTGTTTCGCCTGCAAGTACACCGACTGCGTGGTGGTCTGCCCAGTCGAATGCTTCTACGAAGGCGACAAGATGGTCTACATCCATCCTGACGAGTGCATCGACTGCGAGGCCTGCGTTCCGGAGTGTCCCGTCGAGGCCATCTTCCACGAGGACAACCTTCCGGCCGAGTGGAAGGACTTCAAGGAACTCAACGCTGAAATGTCGCCCCAGCTTCCGGTGATCACCGAGAAGAAGGATCCGCTCTGCTGAGCCGGCTCGGGACGCCAGCCAGAGTTGACCAGGGCTATTTGAGGTCGACGAGCCAGTAGGCGTTGTCGACGAAACTCTTCCAGCTTTGATACTTCGGATTCCCCAGCTTGATCGAAAGCAGGGGGCTTCGCTTCGGCTTCACCGGCTGGCGGATCATCTGCATCCGGGCCTCCTGCGGTGTTCTGCCACCCTTGCGGACGTTGCAGGCGACGCAGGCGCAGACGATGTTCTCCCAACTCGTGTTGCCGCCCCGGCTCCGAGGCACGACGTGGTCGAGGGAGAGTTCGCTGGTCGGGAAGTTGTTGCCGCAATACTGGCACTGGTTGCCGTCGCGTGCAAAGACGTTGCGACGGTTGAACCGCAGCCTTTGCCTCGGCCCCCTGTCGCAGGCGACCAGTCGAATCACCCGCGGTGCCTGGAGGTCGTAGCCGACGGCGCGGACCCAGTCCTGCTCGGGTGTCCGAAAAGAGGACTGGAGGGCGGAGAGTTGCCGCCAGGATTCGAGCGAGTGGGCCGCGTACTGCCCCTCTTCGATGTGGACAACCTCCGCCAACTGGCGAAACAGCAGCGTGATCGCGCGGCGAACGTTCGTGATGTGCACCGCCACGAAGGAACGGTTGAGCACCAGCACGCTCAGGCAGAGCGGGCTCTGGGGCGAGACTGGCGAGTGAACCGGGATTGCGAGTCCGGACATCGACGTCTTCCTCGGAAGAGATTCCCTCGAAAAGGCCTTCCTTCGTGAAGCACGAGTTTAGTCGCCCCACCCAGACCACGCCAAATCCTCACATCAGCCACGACCGCCCCGAATGCCGACTCCGGTTTGGGGGCCGACCGGCGTCTTGCTCGAAAGGTCGTTCGTACGCAAGGCTTGCCTTGAACGGAGGTTGCAGGCAGACTCGGGTGCTGGGAACGGTGTCTGGCCAATGCCAATCACGATCCGAGGCCGAGGCCCATCGTGAGTCGGCGAAAGCGCCGTTCCCCAGCAGAGGATCGAACCGCAAAACGATCACCCGATCTGGATTCCCGATCGGCTGATCAACCCAAAAGAACCCGGAGAAAGCCAGATGCTCCATTACTCCTGTGACATCTGCAAGCGGCCAATCAATGCCCACGCAGATGTCAGACACGTCCTCAAAATCGAGGTTTTTCCAGCCGTCGAAGACATCGCCGGCGGTTGCTGCGACGGAGGAGAGTCGGACAGCGACCACCTGGAAGAGATGCAGGACCTGCTCGAAAGCATCGACGAGCAGACAAGCGACGCCAACGTTTCCTTCGACGACGGCACCCGCTCGATGCGTTTCGATCTCTGCGATGCCTGCCGGCAGCGGTTCGTGATGAACCCGCTGGGCATCAAGTCGGGCAAGCAACTCGACTTCAGCAATAACTAGCTCCACGCAAACACACGGCATACTGCCGTTGTTTGCTTGGCCGGCTAGTTACACGGAAAATCTCGGCATCCTGCCGAATTTTCCTTGGCGACCTCCGGTCGCTGGTGATCACACGGCCCTCCGGGCCTGACCTCTGTCCGATGTGGGACAGGCTTCAGCCTGTCGTAACGCTCCTACACGGAAAATCTCGGCATCCTGCCGAATTTTCCTTGGCGACCTCCGGCCGCTGGTGATCACACGGCCCTCCGGGCCTGGCGCGGTGTGCTGGTTCTCACCTCGGCAGGAAAAAACCGGGTCTCTCAATCGGGCGCCACGGCGGGCGGGTTCCGTTTCGGCAAAACTCGCCGTAACCTTGCGGACAGATTTCGACCGTCACCCTCATACGGAGCATGCAGACCCGATGGCCGCCACCAAACTCAAGATCGCCTCGATTCCCGGAGATGGCACTGGCCCCGAGGTGACGGCCGAGGCGATGAAGGTGTTGGCTGCGGTCGCGAAGATCGACGGATTTGGCTTCGAGGTCGAAACGCTCGACTGGGGTGGCGACCGCTACCTGAAGACGGGCGAGATCATTCCCGAGGGTGGTCTCGATCTGCTGCGGTCGAAGGATGCGATCTTCCTGGGTGCGATCGGACATCCCGGGGTGGCGCCGGGCATTCTCGAAAAGGGCCTGCTGCTCGACCTCAGGTTCAAACTCGATCAATACATCAACCTTCGGCCGGTAAAACTGCTCCCCGGCGTGGAAACGCCGCTGGCCGGACGCGGGCCGAAGGACATCGACTTCGTCGTGGTCCGCGAGAACACCGAGGACCTCTACTGCGGCGTTGGCGGCTACCTCAAGAAGGGCACGCCCGACGAGGTCGCGGTGCAGCAGGCCATCTACACGCGAAAGGGATGCGAACGCTGCATCCGCTGGGCGTTTGACTACACGCGAAAGCGGAACAGCCCCAAGAAGACGCTCACGCTGGTCGCCAAGACGAACGTGCTCACCTTCGGCCACGATCTCTGGTGGCGGACGTTCCAGGAGGTGGCCAAGGACTATCCGGACGTGAAGACCGACTACAACCACGTCGATGCCTGCTGCATGTGGATGGTCAAGAATCCTGATGCCTATGACGTGATCGTCACCACCAACATGTTTGGCGACATCATCACCGACCTCGGGGGTATCCTTCAGGGCGGCATGGGCGTGGCCGCCGGTGCCAACCTCAACCCCGACAAGGGGGGCGTCAGCATGTTTGAACCGATGGGGGGAAGCGCGCCCAAGTACACCGGCCAGAACGTGATCAATCCGATGGCCGCGATCAACGCGATGGCGATGCTGCTCGAGCACAGCGGGCACCCCGCCTCGGCGGCGAAGATCGACCGAGCGGTGGCCGAGGTGACGGGCACGAAGATGAAAAGTCAGGCGGCCGGCAAGATGGGCCACGGCACCCGCGAGATCGGCGACCTCGTGGTGGCTGCAATCTGACAGACCGTGCCGATCACCACGCGGCTTCGGAACCGGTGGTACAGAGCAGCCCCGAGCCAGCGGCATTCCAGAGGAGTCAGACGCGCACGCGACGGCCTTCCCGCTGGCTTTCGGCCGCCGCCTGAACGACCTCCATGGCGCGGAGTGTGTCGTCGAGGCCGCTGACCGCTCGGACGAGACTGGTCACCTTTCGGTGAAACTGCACGAGCATGCACTCGCCGACGGGCCGCTCACTCTCGAGCGACTCCTGATGCCGTCCCATGGAGTCGAACCAGACGAGGCTCGAGGGCAGGTCGATAAACGCGATCCCGTTGTCGCAGACCACCTGCAGGCCGGGCGGGGGGCGGAACCCGACCGCCTCCTCCCACTGCCGCGGCATGTAGTAGCCGCAGCTGATCTGGGCCAGCGGGCCGTCGCCAGAGCGTCCGGTTGTCGAGAAGTCGAGGCTCATCATCTGGTAATCGTCGATGTCCGCAGCGGGCGTCTCGGCATGCCGCACGGCGACGACGCTCGTCGGCTCGACGCCCGCCACGTAGCGGCACCAGTCGACGAGTTCCATCAGATCGCGGGCCTCGCTCGATGGGTCGCGGGCCGGCGCGGTTGGATGACCTCCGGAGAGAGGCACCCGCCGATGACAGAAGAGCATCTTCGGGCGACCGAGTCGCGTGGCGATCAACTCCTTGAGGCGAACGGTCGCCGATGCATGCCGCCTCGGCAATTCCGCCATGAAGGCGATCCCGGATTCATCGACCCGGCGCCGGAGCAGTTCGGCCGCTGCCGGCTCGAGCGGAAACGAGATCGCCGAATACACGGCCTTGCCGAAGTCGCAGGCGGCCAGGATCGGGGCTGTGCCATACCACTGATCGGCCAGATAGAGGATTCCGTCGATGTCTTCCCGGGCGGTGAGGGCCCTGTATCCGTCGACGGCGACGGTGCCGAGTTCCCCGGCAGCCCGCGAGGCAAGGTGGCCGACCTGCTCGCAGACGCCGCGGACCTCGAAGCGATCCGCCAGCGACCGCAGCGCCGGCAGGTAGCGGGTATCCCAGTGGCTGCCCAGGCCGACGATGCCAACTCGGAGCTTCATTCCCCAGAGGCCTCCGCGGCCGCCTCCGCGACCCCCAGTTCGTGGGCCATGGCCTTGTCGGAGATGTCCTTGCGACACCATGCGCCCTGCCAGCGAATCTGCTTGACGGCCGTGTAGGCCTGCAACTTGGCTTTGGCGAGCGAGCCACCGACCGCTGTCACCGCAAGCGTGCGGCCGCCGTCACTGAGAACGTCACCGCCATCGAGTCTGGTTGCGGCATGAAACACCTCCACGCCTTCGACGGCGGCGGCGGCGTCGAGGCCGCGGATCAGCCGTCCCTTTTCGACCGGCCCCGGATAGCCCTCCGATGCCATGATCACCGTCACGCTGGCACCGTCCCGCCAGACGGGCGGTTCGACGGTTTCCAGACGGCGATCGGCGGCGGCATCGAGCAGTTCGAGCAGGCTCGACTCCAGCCTCACGAGCAGGGCCTCGCATTCGGGGTCGCCGAACCGGGCGTTGAACTCCAGCACCTTCGGCCCCTGCGCAGTGAGCATCAGTCCGGCGTACAGCACTCCCTGGAACGGCACCTTCGCCCGACGCATGGCGTGCACGGTCGGCACCAGGATTCGGGCCTCGATGTCGGCGAGAAGCTCGGCGTCGACGAACGGCGTGGGACAGTAGGCTCCCATGCCTCCCGTGTTGGGTCCCTGGTCTCCGTCATAGGCGGCCTTGTGATCCTGCAGCGGCGGCAGGGTGATGATCGTGCGACCGTCCGTGATCGCCATCACGCTCACTTCCACGCCGTCGAGCCGTTCCTCGATCAGGATCCCTTTTGCCGCGGCGGCAAACTGCGGATCGCTGCCAAGGGTCGCGACCGCCTCGATCGCGGCGGCGCGGTCGTCGCAGACGAACACTCCCTTGCCGGCGGCCAGGCCATCGGCCTTGACGACAACGGGCACGTCCTCGCGGGCCTCGAGAAACTCGCGTGCCGCCGCCACGGATCGAAACTCCTGAAACATCGCCGTCGGTACGTCGCCGCGATGGAGAATCTGCTTGCAGAAAAGCTTGCTCCCCTCGAGCTGGGCCGCCCGCGACGTCGGTCCGAAGACCCGCAGACCGGCGGCAGCGAAGGCGTCGACCAGGCCCGCCACGAGCGGCGCCTCCGGGCCAACAACGGTCAGATCGACCTTCCGTTCGCTGGCAAGCCGGACGAGTCCGGCAACGTCCGTGGCACTCAGCGGAACGTTTTCGGCAATCCCGGCAGTGCCGGCGTTCCCGGGGGCGACGAGTACCTCGGCCCCGTCTTTGGCGAGTTTCCAGGCGAGGGCATGCTCCCGTCCGCCTCCGCCGACAATCAGAACACGGCGGGATGTGGGGGGCACGGGGCGGGCTCCTTCCAGCGGCAAAAACAGAAAATGACCGGGGGCGGATTGTGGCGACACGGATGCCGCTTGGGCAAGGAGGGATGACATTCCGGCGGGAAAGAGCGCCGCCTGACGTTGACACCTCGGCCGCGGCCGATACAGTGGAAGAGAGTTCGTGAAAAAAATCACAAACTCGGTAAACGGGTCAAAAAACCTTTTTCCCAAACGATTTGCAGCTGGTTTTTGGCCGCAGCTCGGAGGCAGGGCGGCTGACATGCCAGCGTGAAGTCGCCGAGGCGATCCCGATGGCAGACAAGAAGAAGATGTCGGTCGCCGAGATTATGGCGGCCGCCCGCGCCCAGAAGGCCGGCACGCCGTCGCAGGGCGTGCCACCGGCGGCCGACGCCGAGTCGACCGCGGCGGATGCAGCCACAACGCAGGATTCCACCGCTCCGGAATCTGCTGCCAAGCCTGATCCAAAACCGGCCGCAAAGCCCGGCGCGAAAGCGGCGACCGGCGCTGGTGGCAGGCCGAGCGTCGCCGAAATCATGGCGTTGGCTCGCTCCAAGGCTGCGGCGGGGGCGACGGAATCTGCCCCCAAGCCCACTGCTCCCAAGGCTGCCCCCGCTGCCAAGCCGGCAGTAGAAAAACCAGCCGCCAAAACCGCGGCCAAACCCGCCACCAAGCCGGCAGTCGCCCGCGACACGGCAAGCATTCTTGCGGCCGCTCGGGCGGGGGCAAAGCCCGGCCCGGTGAGCAAGGCTGATGCCCCGCCCAGGCCGGAGGTCAAGAAACAGGTTCCGGAAAGACCGGCGGCGGAGCGTGCACCTGCGAAACTGGCAGCGGCCGCCGTGCCCGCCAAGCCCGTCAAGCCGGCCGCAAAGAAAGGGGCCGAGGCCGACGAGGATCGCCGTGGCTTCCTCGAAATCGCGCTCGGTTCGTTCATGGCCATGGGCTTCACCGCTCTGTCGGTCACGGGTGGCCTCTTTTCACTGGGGCTGGCCCGCTACTTCTTCCCGAACGTGTTGGCGGAGCCTCCCAGCCGCTTCAAGGTCGGCTTCAAGGAAGGGTTCCCGGTCGGCAAGGTCGAGACAAAGTTCGTGGCCCAATACGGTGTTTGGGTGGTGAACAGCGACGTCGGCGGTCAGCAGCAGGTCTACGCCCTGAAAACTGTCTGCACCCACCTCGGCTGCACGCCCAACTGGCTGGAGGCCGAGCAGAAGTTCAAGTGCCCCTGCCATGGCAGCGGCTTTTACAAGGACGGCGTCAATTTCGAGGGGCCGGCCCCGCGGCCGCTGGAACGCTACGCCATCCGGCTTTCGGACGACGGACAACTCGAAGTCGACAAGAGCCGGACCTTTCAGGAAGAACTCGGCCAGTGGGCCGATCCCGAATGCTTTATCACCGTCTGACCAGCACAACCGCACCGGACATCGACTGAATCATGGCCATTGGCGAAACCATCCGTAACTCCCAAATCTGGAAGAGTATCTTCCGCCATCCGATGCCGCTCGATCGGCGGAATCGGATCGTGGTGATGCTGACCAACTTCTTCCTCCACCTGCACCCTGTCTCGATCAAGAAGCAGGGCATCGCGCTCTCGTTCACGTGGTGCATGGGCGGGGTGACGTTTTTCCTGTTTCTCGTGGAGACGGTCACGGGCGTTCTGCTGATGTTCTATTACCGGCCGACGCTTGAGTGGGCCTACAACGACATTCTCGCGCTTCGCGACGTGACGAGCCTGGGCATCCTCCGAGAACTGCATCGCTGGGGCGCCCACGCGATGGTGATCACGACCTGGCTGCACATGTACCGCGTCTTCCTGACCGGCAGCTACAAGCCTCCGCGGGAGTTCAACTGGGTGATCGGCGTGATCCTTCTCCTGCTGACGCTCCTGCTTTCCTTCACGGGCTACCTCCTTCCCTGGGATCAGCTGGCGATCTGGGCGATCACCGTCGGCTCGAACATGGCCCGGGCGACGCCGATCCTCGGCTATGAGGGCCCTGGCCAGCAGCTTCTCACGATCGGTGGCATCGACATGATCACCGACGCCTCCGACGCCCGCTTCGGCCTCCTCGGGGCAAGGTTCGTCGGCGAGGAGACGCTGAACCGCTTCTACGTGCTGCATTGCATCGCGATTCCCCTCGCCGTGGCCCTGCTGCTGGCGATCCACTTCTGGCGAGTCAGAAAGGACGGCGGCATCAGCGGACCGCTGTAGTTCGACCACCATGGAACACCTCGGCACCTCCCTCGGTCCGGCACTCGGCCTGTTTCTCAGTTCATCCGGAACGTTCCTCAAGGACGTGGCCGGCTTCCTCGGCTCGTACTACACGGGCATCGCGATCATGAACGCGGTCTTCGCGCTCATTCTTTGGCAGAAGAAGAAGCAGACAGGATGGGCCATCTTCTGGGCGGTGTTCGCCTCGGTGATGATGATCCTTGCGAGCCTCGCCCTCTCTGGCTCGTCGACCCTGGTCCCGGGTCTGCCGCTGGCCTCGCGGCATCTGGTCAACAGGCTGTCGGGGCCCGTGCTCTACACGCTCGGCACCACCGCACTGTTCACGATCCTGTTCGTGTTCCGCAAGTTCTTCGTGCAGCCGATGGTCGCCTGGTCGGTGCTCAACATCGCCCTCGTGCTGATGGGGCTTTCGATGGCCGACGAAAACTTCGCCTCGATCGTGATGAAACCTGACAACGTTCCGATCGTCGGCCTCGTCTTCCTGCTGGCATTCTTCACCTGGGTCGCCACCAAGCAGGCCGTCGTCAACGACGAGCGGATCCGCCAGGGGCTGCCGCCGATGGAAAAACTCGCCGACGAGAAGGTGCTTGTCTGGCCCGACCTCGTCTACACCGAACTGATCTGCATGGTCGGCGTCTCGGCATTTCTGCTGCTCTGGGCGATCTGTCTTCCGGCGCCGCTCGAGGAGCCGGCTTCGAGCGTCAAGACGCCGAATCCCTCCAAGGCCCCGTGGTACTTCCTCGGCCTCCAGGAGATGCTCGTCTACTTCGATCCCTGGTATGCCGGTGTGGTTCTGCCGAGCCTGGTGGTCTTCGGCCTGATGGCGATGCCCTACCTCGACTTCAACAAGAAGGGGAATGGCTACTACTCGATCGAGGAGCGGAAGTTCAGCTACCTCGTCTACCAGTTCGGTTTCTTCGAACTCTGGATCACGCTGATCATTCTCGGCACCTTCCTTCGGGGTCCAAACTGGAACTTTTTCGGTCCCTTCGAATATTGGACGCCCTACAAGGTCGAGGTGCTCAACAACGTCGACCTGCCGCAGATGTTCTGGGTCAACCTGCTCGATCAGCCACTGCCCCGGGCCCCGCAGGGTGCAGGCACGCTCTCCCAGATCGGCTACATCCTGCTCCGTGAGGCGCCCGGCCTGCTCTTGCTGGGGGCCTATCTGGTCCTTTTGCCTCCGCTCCTGGCAGTGACCGTGTTTCGCGGTTTCTTCGCGAAAATGGGGTTCATTCGCTACATGATCATGGCAAACCTGATGCTGCTCATGCTCACCCTGCCGCTGAAGATGATTCTGCGCTGGACGTTGAACCTCAAATATCTGGTCAGTATTCCGGAGTTCTCTCTCAATTTTTAAGGCTGGTTTCGATTTTTAAGGCCGGTTTCGAGGCCAACTGAAGTTTTTTTGGCGCGGGATTGCCCCAACCGGGCGGCACGTCCGGCCAGAAAACACGGAGCACCTAAAATCTGAAGTACGGTCAACGCAGACGAGCCCAAAGCAGAACAGCCTGCCAAAACAGCTACGGTTAGAGAAGATCCCACCCCGCCCATTCGACGAACCCCCTCACAACGATGCCCGCAACAGAACAGACTTGGCGCGACATGAAGGTGCTGCACGTCGTCTTCGGCGTGTCGGCGATCCTTCTTCTTCTGGCCACCGTGGTGATGCTCGCCGTTGATCACAACCGGCCGTGGAAGAAGTACCAGCGGGAGTTCCGGGCGCTCGAGACCTGGTCGGCCGCGGCCCGGGTCGACGAGCAGGATTCACGCAGCTACGAGGAGCGTTCGAAGCAGCTCGACGAGGCCCTTGCCAAGACCCGCAGCGACAGTCTCGATCCCGCCCTCGCAAAGCAGTTTCTCGACCGGGTCCGCACCGTTCCGGCAGATCTCGAAGCCGCGGACCGTGCCCAGATTGACCTCGACGTTCTCGCCAATCAGCAGGACGAAGGCTCCAGGCTGGCGCTTCGTGGAGACCTTCTTGAACGTCTCCGGGACATCGTCAAAAGGACGAAGTTCCGGGAGGACCTGCTTGCCGGACAACTCAAGCTCCGGAAGGCCGAACTCGACAAGAATCGGGCTGATTACGAACTCGCTGTCGCCGAGGCAGCGGCCCAGCCGCGGCTCGACGCCCTGCTCGCGTTGGCCGACGCCAAACGTGCCGAGGTGGCCAAGGCCACGCTGGAAAACCAGGCGGCCAACACCCACCGCAAAGAGCTCGAAGCAACACTCCGAAAAATCACCGCTGCCGAAGATGCGGCGTCCAAGGATCTGGCCGACCACCGCCAGAAACTTCTGCAGCTCTCGAAGACGCTCAAGGACAGGGCGCCGAACGTCGGCAAAACGGTGCTCGAACTGCCCGTTCTCGACGCGTTCAACGGTCCCCTTCGGGTTGATCAGATCTGGCTGCCCCAGCTGACGATCAACAACAACTTCCGCGACGTCGCCCGATTCGACCGCTGCATCACCTGCCACCGGGGGATGGATAAGTCGTTGCCGGGTCAGCCCACGGAGCCGGCCTATCCGGATCGTGAAACGTTCTCCCTTTCGCTTGGCACTCCGGCAGAGCCACCGGCGGCCGCCACGGGCGACGCAAACCAGCAGTTGGAACAGGCTTACGGTTTTCATCTGGCGCCGGCCGGACTTTTCCGCCACGAGGATCCGACCGTGAGCGTGGTGCTGCCGGGGTCGCCCGCCGCCATGGCCGGCCTGATGCCCGGCGACGTGATCGCTGATATCGGTGGTGGCAAAACGCTGGCCCGCAAGGTCGCGGTCGCGGCGCTTCTCGAATCTCCCAGCTGGGGCAAGCCGCTCGAATTGACCATCCGCCGCGGCGTTCCACAGCCCTACTCGACACATCCGAGGCTCGATCTCTTCGTCGGGTCGACGAGCCCTCATCCGATGCAGACCTTCGGCTGCACAAGCTGCCATCAGGGGCAGGGCAGTGCGACGAGCTTCAAGTGGGCGTCGCACACGCCCAATACGCCGAAGCAGGCCCACGAATGGCACGACGAGCATGGCTGGTTCAACAACCATCACTGGATCTTCCCGATGCTGCCGCAGCGGTTCGAGGAGTCGAGCTGCCTGAAGTGCCACCATCAGGTCGTCGATCTCGAGCCGAGCGAGCGGTTCCCGGAGCCGCCCGCGCCGAAGCTCGTCGAGGGCTACCACCTGATCCGGCAGTACGGCTGCTACGGATGCCATGAGATCAATGGATGGGCGGGCCCAGACAAGCGGATCGGCCCGGACATGCGGCTCGAGCCCAATTTCCACGAGGTTGCCGAATCGCTCGCCACTGATCCCGGCCTGACGGCGATGGGCGGCACCGTCCGCCGCTGGGTCGAGGATGTCCGTTCGAGCCCCGATGGCACACAGTCCCGCGGACGGCTTCGCGACGCGATCGAACGCGATGCGGCCGCAGGCGACGAGGCCAAGCTCTCCAAGCGTTCGCACGAGCTGGCCGCTCTGCTCAAGGATCCGGAGACTGCCGGAACACTGCCGAAGGTCGGTCCCTCGCTGCGTCACGTGGCCAGCAAAGTTGGATTCGACTGGCTCTATGCCTGGTTGAGAAATCCCCAGGACTTCCGGCCTTCGACGAAGATGCCGCGGTTTTTCGGACTCTGGGAGCATCTCGAGGGCAAGGGGCTGGAGGAGTCAAAACGCTACGAGCCGATCGAGATTCGCTCCATGATCAACTATCTGCTCGGAGCGAGCGCGCCGTTCGAGTACGTGCAGCCGTATGACGGGATCACCGCCAAGCCCGACATCGAGCGTGGCAAGAAGGTGGTCCAGGTCAGGGGCTGTCTCGCCTGTCACCAGCATGCGGACTTCCCGGATGCCAAGAGCGTCCACGGTCCGAATCTTTCCCGGATCGGCGCCAAGGTCGCCTCGCACACAAATGGCCCGGCCTGGCTCTACAGCTGGCTCCGCGAGCCGGCCCGCTACCACCCTCGGACAATCATGCCCAACGTGTTGCTCGAACCGGTCACGCTCGCCGACGGCACCGTCAGCGACCCGGCCGCCGACGCGACCGCCTACCTGTTGGGCTCGACGGAAAACTGGACGCCGACCGATGTCCCGGCTGCGAATGCCCTCACCTCCGATGAGCAGAAGGCCACCGAGGAATTGGCGTTCATGTATCTCAAGGACAGGTTCCCCTCGGCTCGGGCGGAGGAGGTTCTCAAGGATGGCCTCGGCCCCGATCAGGCCGCGATCCAGGGTGACGAGCGGATGCTGCTCGGCATGAATGCCTCCAATAAAAACGCGTTTCTGCTGAACTATGTCGGCAAGAAGACGCTCGCCAAACTGGCCTGCTACTCCTGCCACGACATCCCAGGTTTTGAAGATGGCAAGGCGGCGGGTGCGGCACTCGCCGACTGGGGCCGCAAGGAGCCCTCGAAGATCGCCTTCGAGCAGGTGGCCCACTTCGTGATGCACCAACTCGAGCATGGGCTTGAGCATGGGCATGGGCACGGCCCCGGACATGGACATGGCGGGCACGACGAAGGGCAGCAGGCGGGCGGCGAGCAGGGTCTTGCAAAGACGCCGGCCGGCGACGAACCACTCGCTCCAGACCTGGCCTATGCGGCACCGCCACGGAGCCACGTCACACCCGAGTCGGTCGATCCCGACACCGGGTTCTTCCTCGAAAAACTGCTCGCCCACGAGCGGGAGGGATTCCTCTGGCAGAAACTCCGTCAGCCAAGGACCTACGACTACAAGAAGGCCGAGAACAAGTCCTACAACGAGCGGTATCGGATGCCGCAGTTCCCCTTCAATGCGGAACAGCGCGAGGCGGTGATGACTTTCGTGCTCGGCCTCGTCGCCGAACCGCCGGCACCGCAGTTCATCTACAAACCCTCTCCTCGCGAGGAGGCCAGGCTCAAGGGGCTCGTGGTCGCCGAACAGTACAACTGCGGCGGTTGCCACACCCTGCAGATGGACCGCTGGGACGTCCGCTACAAGCCGGATTCGATGGGTGAATCCCAGACCGTTGCCGATTATGCCTTCCTCTCGCCGCACTTCTCGCCGCAGCAGGTCGATCGATCTCTGGTAACCGACCGTCAGGGCCGCCGGCAGGCCACGCTCGTGGGAATGCCGATCCTCGATCCGGAGACTGGCAAGCCGCAACTCGTCGACGAGGATGGCGTGCCAATCGAGGCAGGAGACACCGAGGCAGTTCCGCACCAGCCCGTCATGCTCTGGCACGATACGCTCGTCGATGGCGAGCCCAGGCCCGTCGGCGGCCAGAACGTGATCGTTCCCGAGGATGCAATTCGTGCTGGCAGGCACTATCCGGCCAAGGGAGGCGACCTCGCCAGGCTGCTGTTCCCCGTCGTGATCGAGGATGAAAAGCAGATCAACCCGAACGTCAAACCCGATGACGCCTGGGGCTGGCTGCCGCCTCCTCTCGTTGGCGAGGGTCGCAAGGTCCAGTCAGGCTGGCTGCACAAATTCCTGCTCAATCCCCACACGATCCGCCCACCGGCGGTGCTGCGGATGCCGAAGTTCAATTTCCACTCTTCCGAGGCGGCGGCGCTCGTCAACTACTTCGCGGCGGTCGACGGTGCCGAATATCCCTACGTCTACGATCCGCGACTCGACGAGAGTTCGGTTGCGTCAGCGGAGAAGTCGCATCCAGGCCATCTCGAAGGGGCGCTGCGAATCGTGACCAACAACAATTACTGTGTGAAGTGCCATCTCGTCGGCGACTACGCCCCGCCGGGCAATCCGAAGGCGCTCGCCCCGCAACTCGAGCAGGTGCACGAGAGGCTTCGTCCTGACTACGTCCACAATTGGATCGCCAACCCGAAGCGGTATCTGCCCTATACCGGCATGCCGGTGAACATCCCCTACGACAAGCCTGTCAGCCAGGATCTTTACGCCGGTGACAGCGAGCAGCAGGTGGATGCCCTCACCGACCTGCTGATGCACTTCGACACATTCGCCAAGCGGAACCTCTCCCTGGAGGCCTACCTCCAGCAGCAGCAACAGCAAAAGCAGCCTCCGCTGCCGCCCGGCCAGCCCGCCAGCCCGCCGAAACAGTCGTCTGCGCCGCCGGCTGACTCCCGGAGACCGGGTGTGGCGCTAAAATAAGTCGAGTTGCCCGACCACTGCTTTCTGACCAACCCTGCCTTTCGGAGCCAAGACCTCACATGCCCACAGCACTCAGCTTGACCCAGCGGATTTCCGCTCTCTTTTCGCCAGCTGTCGTCAGGCCGACTCTGATCGCGGTTTCGATCTTCGCCTCACCACTGGTCGGTTCGGCCGACGAATGGGGCACGATCAAGGGAAGGTTCAAGTTTGGCGGCACGGCACCCAAGCAAGCCGACCTCAAGGCCGACAAGGATCCAGAGGTCTGTGGCAAGCACAAACTGCTCGCCGAAGAACTGGTCGTCGCTGAGGATGGTGGCGTCGCCAACGTGGTCGTTTTTGTTCGCGACAAGAGCGTCAAGGTGCACCCCGACCTGGCGGCCGGAAAGAACGAGAAGGTCGTCCTCGACAACAAGGACTGCCGCTTCGAACCCCATGTCGCGGTCGTGCAGACCGGCCAGCAACTCGTGCTCAAGAATTCGGACACCGTCGGCCACAACAGCAACGTCGCTACGGTCAAGAATCCCCCCTCCAACAGCCTGATTCCGGCTGCGGGCGAATCGACGATCACATTCCAGTCCGACGAGGCGATTCCGGCTCAGGTCACCTGCAACATCCACCCCTGGATGAAGTCCTGGATCGTGGTCCGTTCGAATCCTTATGCGGCCGTCTCGAAGGCCGACGGTTCATTCGAACTCAAGAACGTTCCTGCCGGCGACCTCGAACTCCAGTTCTGGCACGAGAAGGCCGGCTACCTCGGCGAGATGACGATCGGCGGCAAGTCGGAAAAAGTCGCCAAGGGACGCAAGAAGGTCAAGGTTGCTGCAGGAGATAACGATCTCGGGGAGTTGGTGCTCGATGCAAGCCTGTTCAGCAAATAGCGGACGCTTTTCGAGGCTTCCGTGGAGCCTGGCCGCGGCGACGGCGATAATGGCCGTCTGTCTCGGCTGCTCGTCGGAACGCGTCACCTCCCCGGCCGCCGATTCGGCAGCGGCGACCACGCTCCGAGCGACACTGGTCAGTGCCTCATCTCCCGGCGCCGCCGCTGCAGGGGCAGCCTCGACCGGCACCGGCTGGGGCACGCTCAAGGGGCGGTTCGTGTTTGCCGGCGATCCGGGCACGGCGAAGCCGCTGCTGGCCGACAAGGACACGGAGGTCTGTTCGAAGGGGGGCATGAAATTGCTCGACAGGTCCCTGCTGATCGATCCGTCGTCGAAGGGACTGGCAAATGTCGTGGTCTTCGCGAGGAAATCGAGCCGGGTCAAGGAAGCCTCTCCGTCGCAGACTCCGCTCGTGTTGGACCAGAAACAGTGTGAATTCCTCTCGCCCGTATTCGCCGCCCGCGTGGGTCAGCCGATCGACGTCAAAAACAGCGACCCGATCGGCCACAACACCAACATCGCCGGCACGAGTTTCAACCAACTCATCCCCGCCGGGCAGGGAACGATCTACAAGCCAGAGAGCGAAACAGGCATGCCGACGACCGTCACCTGCAACATCCACCCCTGGATGAAGGCCTATGCGATCTTTCGCAAGGATGGCTACGTGGCAGTAACGGCTGCGGACGGCTCGTTCACGATTCCCGATCTTCCGGCCGGCGAACCGCTCGAGATGCAGGTCTGGCACGAGCGTTCGACGGGCCCCAACGGGGCCTTGGGAATCGAGAAGCCCGAATTGAAGTGGACTCCCAAGGGCCGCTTTCAGATCACGCTCGAACCGGATCAGGTGAAGGACATCGGCACGCTGGAGGTTCCGGCGTCCGCCATTGGCACATGACATGAACGGGATCATGAACACGACTGTCTGCTCCGTTGCCCGCCCCTTGCACAAATCGGCCCTTGTCGCCGGATTGCTGCTCTGCCTGATCGTCACGGCCACCGGCTGCGGCCGCACGCCCGCCGCATCCTTCCGGCTCAACATGGTCGAGGCGACGAAGCAACGGCTCACCACCGAGCAGGAGAAACAGGTTGCGACTGTGCTCCTGGCCATGTTCGGCACGCCTGACGAGCCGGTCTGTCTCCCTGAAACCGGCCTCGATGAGGCAAAGCTCAGGCTTTCGGCAGGCCCCGTGCGGAGCGATATCGTCGGCCGCAAGAACGGGCTCTATCGCGAGCACTGCGCCCACTGCCACGGGGTGACGGGCGACGCGCTCGGGCCGACTGCCGCATTTCTCAATCCGTATCCGCGGGACTATCGCCCCGGCGTCTTCAAGTTCAAGAGCACAGAACGGGCCGACAAGCCGACCCACGCCGATCTTGTGCGGGTGCTTCACAACGGCATTCCCGGCACCTCGATGCCCTCTTTCGCATTGCTCTCCGCCGCTCAGGTCGACGCACTTGCCGAGTATGTCAAGTATCTGAGCATTCGCGGTGAGACCGAATTGGCACTGATGCGGGCCTTCTTCGAACTCGACGACGACGCCCTGGGCAAACTCCCCGAAAGCAGGGAATTTCTCGTCGACGAGACCCTTGCGCCGATCGCCGAGAAGTGGAAGACCGCGGCCGATGCCCAGATCGCCGTGCCACCGATGCCGACCGGCATCGATCTGGTCGCCTCGATCGCCAAGGGGAAGGAACTCTTCTACGGCGACAAGGCCAACTGCGTGAAGTGCCATGGCGTGACCGGCCTCGGTGACGGCCAGGCGAACGACTACGACGACTGGAACAAGGCGATCGTGGAGATCAACAAGGAGATCACCAGCGGCTCGGAGAAGGCCCGTGAAACCTCGACCTCCGGAATGTCGGCCGAGGATCTCGACGAGCACCGCAAGCAGATCGCCTGGCTGGCGAAGTTCGACAACGTGCTCGACGGCGACGCGCTCCGTCCGCGAACGATCCCCCCGCGAAACCTGCGGCACGGGATCTACCGCGGCGGTCGTCGTCCGCTCGATCTCTACTACCGCATCCATGCCGGCATCAACGGCGCCCCGATGCCTGCCGCCAAGGGCACCGTCCCCCCCGAAGACATCTGGCACATCGTCAACTACATCCGCTCTCTGCCTTACGAACTCGACGGCGAACTTGGCGCCGACAAGCCGATGCTGGCCCGTGACCGCTTCTAAAACCGTCACCCGGCCCGCCGACATCACACCGGACCCATCACTGACTGGAGCAACGCCGTGAACCGCCTGTCGGGAATCTTCTGGAGCCTGCTGTTTCTCGCGGTCCCGGTCCTCGGGGTGGCGACGTTCGCCGTTGCGCCGGCATTCGACATCTGGCTGCCCAAGGATGTTTCAGAGCACGGGAAATCGATCGACGGCCTCTTCTACTTCATCCTCGCCCTGACCGGAGTGGTCTTCGTCGGCACCGAACTGGCGATGTTCTGGTTTCTCTGGAAGTATGACGCCGCCAAGGCAAAGGGCCCTGCCACCTACATCCAAGGCAGCCACACGCTCGAAGTTGTCTGGACGATCATCCCGGCGGCGACACTGCTGTTTCTCGCCATCTACCAGATGAACACCTGGGCCGACGTCAAGATGCGGCGTCCGGCGATGTCCCCAACCGTCGAGGTGGTGGCCCGTCAGTTCGAATGGCGGCTGAGATATCCCGGACGCGACGGCACGCTTGGCACCCCCGACGACCTGTTCCTGGTCAATGACCTACATGTGCCGGTGGATGAGGACGTGCTCGTCCAGCTGAAGAGCATGGACGTTCTCCACTCGTTCTTCCTGCCCAACCTCCGCATCAAGCAGGACGCCGTCCCCGGAATGAAGATTCCGGTCTGGTTCAAGGCGACCGAAACCGGCCAATTCGACATCGTCTGCGCCGAACTCTGCGGCTGGGGACACTATAAAATGAAGGGCCGTGTGACGGTCGAATCCCGCGAGGACTTCGACCGCTGGCTTGAAGCCAAGTATGCGGCACAGGAATCGACTCAACCCGAGGCCGATCCTTCAGAGGCCGTTGCCCTGGCCAACTGAGATCACGATCAATCGCAGACAGACGAACAGCCAAAAACACCAGTCAGAACCGAAGGGCAACCGCCCGCACCCGATCACGACGCCGCATCCGGAGGATCCCCAATGAGCATCGCCAGCAGTTCCACGACGCTCCAGACCGAAGCCACCCACCAGCCGCTGCAGCGTCCGGCCCGGAAGCCGCGGCCCGTTGCCGAATTCCTCTCGACCTATGTTTTTTCGAAGGATCACAAGGTCATCGGCCTGCAGTTTCTCTTCTCCACGCTCGTATGGTTCCTGATCGGCGGCCTGCTGGCTCTGGCCGTTCGCTGGCAGATCGCCTGGCCCTGGTCCGACGTGCCGGTGCTGGGAAAGCTCTTCGCCCAGCAGGGCGGACAGATGGCGCCGGAGTTCTACACCATGCTCTTCACGATGCACGCCACCGTGATGATCTTCCTGGTGATCATTCCGATCCTGGCCGGAGCATTCGGCAACTTCCTCATTCCGCTGATGATCGGTGCTGATGACATGGCGTTTCCGACGCTCAACATGCTCTCCTACTGGTTCATGTGGCCCGCATTCATCGCCTTCGGAGCGAGCTTCTTCGTCGAGGGCGGGGCGGCCTCGAGCGGCTGGACGAGTTATCCGACTCTCTCGACCAACGTCGCCTCGTCACCAGGGGCCGGCTGGGGCCAGACGCTCTGGCTGCTGGGCCTGACGATGGTCGGTGTCTCCTCGATGCTCGGCAGCGTCAATTACATGACGACGATCATCCTGATGCGGGCTCCGGGCATGACGATGTTCCGCCTGCCGATGACGATCTGGGCGATGTTCATCACCGCCGTGCTCCAGGCCTTCGCGCTTCCGGTGCTGACGGCGGCCGGCTTCATGCAACTCGCCGATCGCACCCTCGGCACAGGCTTCTTCTCGCCCGAGGGCAACATCGTCAACAACTGGATGCAGGCCACGGGTGGAGGTCAGCCGCTGCTCTGGCAGCACCTCTTCTGGTTCTACAGCCACCCGGCCGTCTACATCATGATCCTTCCGGCTATGGGCATGGTCAGCGACATCATGACATGCTTCGCCCGCAAGCCGCTCTTCGGCTACCGGCCGATGGTCTATTCGATCGCCGGCATCGCCGGCCTCGGCTTCATCGTCTGGGGCCACCACATGTTCATCTCCGGTATGAACCCGGCGCTCGGCATCACCTTCATGGTTTCGACGATGATGATCGCCCTCCCCAGTGCGGTGAAGACGTTCAACTGGCTGGGCACGATCTGGGGCGGCAAGATCCAGTTCACGACAGCGATGCTCTTCGCACTCTCCTTCGTCTCGATGTTCATCATCGGCGGTCTCTCCGGCATCTTCATGGCGGCCACTCCGGTCGACATCTTCATCCACGATACCTACTTCATCGTGGCCCATTTCCACTACGTGCTCTTCGCGGGCACTGCGATGGGCGTCTGGGCGGGCATCTACTACTGGTTCCCCAAGATGTTCGGCCGCACGATGAATGAGTTCTGGGGCAAGGTCCACTTCTTCCTGACCTTCATCTTCATGAACGGAACCTTCTTCACGATGCACATCCTCGGTGCCGTCGGATTCCCGCGGCGACTGGCCGACGCCTACCACTACGAGACGTTCCACCACCTCCAACCGCTGAACGCCTTCATGACCTGGTGTGCGATCGGCATGGTGGCAACGCAGATCATCTTCGCGATCAACTTCTTCTGGAGCATGTTCTACGGGCCGATCGCCGGCCGAAATCCCTGGAACGCCAACACCCTCGAATGGACCGCGCCGAGCCCGCCGGGCCACGGCAACTTCGACTTCCAACCGGTGGTCTACCGAGGCCCCTACGAGTACTCCGTGCCCGGTGCGGAGAAGGATCACCTCATGCAGACCGACCCCCCGAATGCAGCCGCTGCCGCCCTGGCTGCGGTCCACTAGTTCGGGAATCAGTCCGCCCAAAAGGCTCGTCTGCGTGATCGTCCATCTTCACAACCGGCGCCCTCAGCGGGGGAATCTCAGATGACCCCCCGGGGAATCAACTGGCCCCACCTGACCTCCTGTCTGCTTGTGGGCGCCACGGCGGTGTTGCTCTGCTTCGGCGCGCTTGTCACCACCTATGACGCGGCGATGGCGGTGCCCGACTGGCCGGCCACCTATGGCCACAACATGTTCCTGTTTCCATTCGCGGAATGGTTCTGGGGGCCATGGGACCTGTTCCTCGAGCACGGTCATCGTCTGCTCGGAGCGGTCGTCGGCATGATCACGCTGCTGCTGGCCGGGATCGTCTGGGCGCGGGAGCCGAACGCCACGGTCCGAGGCCTCGTCGTCGCGGCAGTGCTGCTCGTGGTGGTGCAGGGAGCCCTCGGCGGCGCCCGGGTGCTGCTCGACGACAAGACGGTCGCCAAGGTTCACGCCTGCACAGGACCGCTGTTCTTCGCGGTCGCGGTCGCGATCGCCGCGCTCACCGGCCGGCGGCCGGATCCAATCGCCGTCATCGGCGACCATGCCAATGCCGTCCGCCGCTCGAATCGACTGAATGCGACTGGAGAAGGAACCGCTGCCGAGGTGACCGGACGGGTCACGACGTCACTGCTCGTGGCGGCCTATGTCCAGCTTGTGGCCGGCGCCCAGCTAAGGCATCTCGATGCAGCCAGCATCTCGCCGACGGCTTTCCGCTGGCTCGTGATCCTCCATCTTCTCGGAGCCTTCGCCGTGACCGGGCTGGCGTTCACGGCGGCGGTGGCCTGCAACCGCAACGCCTCGGCCACGGCCCGGCGCTGGTCGCTCATCATCGCGTTGCTGGTGGCCTGCCAGTTGCTGCTGGGCGTCGGGGCCTGGGCAGTCTCGTGGGGCATCCCCTCCGGCTGGGTTCCCGCCAGTTGGATGCCGGCAGAGCCCCTTGCGGCCCGAAGCCCGCGTGGTGCCGCGGTCGTCACGGGCCATGTCGTGCTGGGGATGATGATCCTTGGCGGCTCAGTCGCTTTGGCCACGGCCACCGGTCTGTTTGCCCGTCGTACCTCTGGTTCGCCGGCATGACCGCCGGCGATATCCACAAGACCGAATCCCGAAGATAGGCCCGGATCCTGAAGCCTGACACCATGTCCACGATGACCAGCCCAACGCTCGCCGACTCCGCAGTCTCGCTCGACGGCCAGGCTGCGGTCGCGCCCGTCGAGGCCGCAGTCGCCTCGTCGATGGCGGTGCTTCTGGCCGACATCTCGCTGTTGATCCGACCGAGAATCGCGGTGATGGTGCTCGCGACCGTCGCCACCGCAAGTTGGCTCACAGCAGGGGAAATTGACGGTCGGATGCTTGCCGGACTGCTCCTCGGCACGGCCCTTGTGGCCTCCAGTTCCAGCATCACAAACCAGATCCTGGAAAGAGACACCGACCGGCTGATGCCCAGGACCGCCCGGCGACCCATCGCCGCCGGCAGGATGACGATCGAGACTGCCGGCAGAATCAGCGCCGGCCTGCTGATCGTCGGAATGGTCCTCACGATCCTCGCGGCCGGATGGCAGCCGGCGGCGGCCGCCGCCGCAACCTGGCTGATCTATGTGGTCGCCTACACTCCGCTCAAAAAGAGATCGCCGCTCAACACGGCCGTCGGTGCGGTCGCCGGGGCTTTGCCTGTGGCCATCGGCTGGCTGGCGGCCGACGGTCCCCGGCGACTGGCCGCAGGCGACGCCGCCTCGGCCCTGACCGCCGCCGCGTTGGCAACGGTCCTCTATCTCTGGCAGTTTCCTCATTTCATGGCCATCGCCTGGCTCTATCGTCGCCAATACGCCGCGGCCGGCCTGCGGATGCTCACGGTCGACGACCCGAGCGGACTGCGGGCCGCCGGCCAATCGCTGGCTGCCGCCCTGGCGATGGTTCCAGTCAGCCTGGTGCTGGCGGTGCCCTCCGGCAGCGTGCCGATGTTCCTGGCTGCAGCCGTCGTCTCGATCGTTTATTGTGGTGCTGCGATCCGGTTCGCCGTCCGCCGCGACGACGATTCGGCCCGTAGCCTGCTTTTGATATCACTCGGCACGCTCCTCGGCCTGTTCACGGCCGCGGTGCTCTTCGGCCAGCCCAGCTGATCCATTTCCAAAGACCCATCACCGCCAGATCCCCGACCGCCGCGACACTCTGGATTTCGAATGAACGCCTCCGCAGCCACCATTTCCCACGGCCATGACCATGGCCACGGCCACAATCATGGCGATGACCATGGCCACGGACACGACGGCCACCATGGCCCGGTGCTCCAGTACCAGCCCGGCCTGCCGCTCTCCCGCGGCAAGTTGATCATGTGGCTGTTTCTGTCGACTGAGATCATGTTCTTCGCGGCGCTCCTCGGCAGTTACGTGGTGCTCCGCTTCGGCGCGCCGGTCTGGCCGAAGCCCCACCATGTCCACCTCAGTGAACCGATCGGGGCCTTCAACACCTTCGTGCTGATCTGCTCGAGCGTCACGATCGTTTTGGCGCTGGAGGCCGCCCGGGCCAACAAGACGGGGCTGGCCAAGTTTTGGATGGTTCTCACACTCGCGCTCGGCGGGCTGTTTCTCGGGGTCAAGGGCTACGAATACCAGGCGAAGTTTTCCCATGGCATCTACCCCTGGTCGCCCCGCAGCCGGGTGTTCGAGAAGCCCGACCTGTACTACGGCTCCGCGGTTCGGGCACGACTTGGCGAGCCTGCCATCATCGATCGGCTCAAAGAACTCGACGATGCCGCCGAGAACACGCTCAGCGAAGAGGAGATTGCGGGCCGGCGACGTCTGAAACAGATCCGGCAGATGGTGATGAGCCCCGATCAGCAGCCATTCGATCTGGCCGTGGTCGCCGATCAGGTGATGCCGTTGCCCGTAGAGGCCAACGCCCACGGTGATAAGGGAGGCCACGGTTCCCACGGCCTCAACGACACGTTCCCCTGGCTCAAGCTTCCCGCGGTAATCCCGGGTGGAAACATGTGGGCGAGCACCTACTTTTTCCTGACCGGATTCCACGCAATCCACGTGATCGTCGGACTGATCGTGTTTGCGATCCTGCTGCTCTACAGGCTCGGCCCCAAGCGGGCCGGCATGATCGAGAATGCCGGCCTCTACTGGCACTTCGTCGACCTCGTCTGGATTTTCCTGTTTCCGCTTCTCTACCTCTTCTGACCGTCTGCAGTGCGTCCGAAAGGCACCCTCCGATGAGCGATCACCACTCCGACCCCGCCCATTCCCACGGCCCAATCACCCGGTCCGGCGAGATTCCCGAGCATGACGACTACCACGGCCACAACGCCGGTGACCATGGCGGCGACCATGCTCATGGCGGAATCGCCAAGTATCTTGCCGTCTTCGCGGCTCTCTGCGTGCTGACGACGATGTCGTTTCTCACCTATTCGCCCGCCTGGCCGTGGCGGAATGAGCCGCATGTCGGCTGGGCGTTCATGATGGCCGTCTCCTGCACCAAGGCGATGCTCGTCGTGCTGTTCTTCATGCACGTTCTTTGGGAGGCGAACTGGAAGTACGTGCTCACGATCCCAGCCGCGATGATGGCGCTGTTTCTCGGGATCATGCTGATCCCGGACATCGGCCTGCGAACGAGGATGGTCGCGCAGGAGAGGGCGCTCCACATGGCCCGGCCCTCGGACGTTCGGCTCATGGAGCAGGCGGGCGAGGCAGATCTGCTGGCCGATCCAGCGGAGCACAAAAACCAGAGTGAGCCGCACAATTAGAGACGATTCGACCCACCTCCATCGCAGGCTTCGGGGGCGACAACAGGCTTGTCGCCGTGGCCCGCCCGACTCGGGCTCTTCGGGCCGCTCGATCGCCCTGCTCGGACTGCTTCTGCTCCCGCTTTTCTGGGGCTGCACGAAGCCTGCCGAGCGGGCCATCGACAGGCCGCTCGGCAGCCGGCCCGCCGCGCCCCAACCGGTGGTCGAGAAGGTGGAGCCTGGGGCACCCGCAGCGCCGTTCACGCTCATCGATCAGCGAGGTGAGGCCTTCGACTCCTCGACCCTGCGGGGCAAGGTCTGGCTGGGGAGCGTCTTCTTTGCCAACTGCCCGGGCCCCTGTTTCCGTGAGAACCAGGCGGTCGCCGATCTGCTCCGCGAGATCGATGATCCGGATCTCGTCGCCGTCAGCCTGACCTGCGATCCCGAAAACGACACGCCCGAAGTGCTGCGACGGTATGCCGACCGGTTCGAGGCGAACGCCGACCGCTGGAAATTTCTTACCGGCGACATGGCCGTGATCAAAAAGGTCGCCAACGAGACGTTCTTCCTGCCTGCCGAGGTCGGCGTCCACTCCGAACGCGGGGTCGTATTCGACCGGGAGGGCCGCCTGCGTGGAGGCTATCACCTGCTGCAGCCGGATCGGGTCGCGCTCCTGAAGCAGTTGATTCTCGATGTTCTCGCCGAGGGGCGGTCCGCCGCTCCGGCCGCGACTCCATGACATTCCATGCCACTCCAAGATGAAATGATCAGGCCATGACTCTGCCCGCACTGCTGGCAATCCATCCGCTGGCAACGACCAACGCCGTCCTCAACACGATCGCAACACTCCTGCTCGTGGCCGGCTGGGTGTTCATCCGACGAGGTCAGTGGCAGGCCCATCGGGCTACGATGATCGCGGCCTTCGCGGTCTCGGCGATCTTCCTCGCCTGCTACCTCACCTATCACTATCTGGTCGGGCATGTGCCGTTCACCGGTCAGGGACCGATACGGATCGTCTATTTCACGATCCTTTTCTCCCACATTCTGCTCGCGGTGACCGTTCCCGTACTTGCGATCTCGATGTTCGTGCTCGCCTACCGTGGCCGCTGGGAGGCCCACCGCCGTCTGGGGCGAGTCACGATGCCGATCTGGCTCTACGTGTCAGTCACGGGAGTCGTGATCTATCTCATGCTCTACGGGCTGGTGTAGCAGGCAGAAACCCGGGCCTCGAGGCCCGGGTTTCGCGAATGGGCCAGGACGGAATGGGATGCCTATAATCAGAGCATGACGAGGAACCTGTTTGTCTGCGTCGCGGTTCTGCTCGCCTTGGCCTTGGCGGGAGAGGCGTTCGGCTGTCCGACCTGCAAGGACGGTGTGGCCGCAAACGACCCTGAGGGCGTGAACCTCGCCCGTGGTTACGCCTACAGCATTCTCATCATGCTCGCCATGCCCTTCACGCTCGTCGGGTCCTTCGGCACCTACGTCTGGCTGGAGATGCGGCGACAGAAGCGGGAGTCGGAAGCCGCGGCCGCCGCCCCACCGCAGGACCCGCGAATCTCCTGAACAGATTCCCCGACTCGGATGAGTTCCCCTGGGAAACCGCCTGCGTCCGAAACCACCACCGGCGGGGCGGCAGGGAGGAGGCCGAGAAACTTTCTCGCTCCAGCGGAACGGCAGCGGCTGTTCTGGCTGATGATGCCCCCGGCTCTGGCCTTGTTCCTGCTGCTCACCTGGCTGGAGCGGCCCTGGGATCGGCCCCCGCCAGCGGCCACTCCCCAGGTTGACACGGTGCTCCGGTCGGCCGACCTCCAGCGGACCATCGACGGCAGCGTGATCATCGAAGCAGATCCGAAGCCCGTCTGGGCCGCGGCCGAGGATCTCGGCGCAACGCCCGAGAGTCTGGCAACGGTACGCGACGATACGGTCTTCCGTCCGGGAGACGACGAGGCCTGGTTCCAGATCTGGCAGAGGATCCGCTCCACCGGCCCCGAGGCCCTCCGTCGGGCAGGGGCACGGCGGGTGGGCTTCGCCGAACTCTTCGATCAGCCGATCAGCTTTCGTGGCCGGCTGATCCGTTTCAGTGGCACGATCCACCGGCTGCAAAAGGTCGAGGCTCCTCCCAACGGGTACGGGATCGACGGCTATTGGCAGGCATGGGTCGAGCCCGACGGAGGGCCCGCCTCGCCGATCGTGGTCTATTTTCTCGGCATCCCGGATGGCATGCCCGTCGGCATGAAGGTCTGCGAATCGGTCGATCTGGTGGGCTACTTCTTCAAGCGGTGGGCCTATCAGGCAAGCGATGCCATCCGCACAGCACCGCTGGTGATGGCAGCCGAGCCAATCTGGAAACGCCGGTCAGCGTTAACTCCAGGGGGAACGTTCATCGGAGGCGTTGCATTGGCTGGCATGGCCGGGCTGGTCGCGGTCACGGCCGCCGCGATCTGGCTTGCCGACGGCCCGAGGCGGCGGCGGCCAGCCGGCCCTGATGTCGATCTCTCGACCGCGCTTGCGGGCATCGAGACGCTCACCCCAGAGGAGTCGCTGCGCAGGCTCGAGGCCGAGGCGGCATCCCCTGACTCGGATCGGCTGGAGCGTCACTCATGAACGACAAACAGATGGTGCCAGGATCGTCCCGGCGGGCGGAGGATCCGATGGCGACGCTCGTCTCCATGACCTCCGGGATCATGATCCCGCTGATGGTTCAGCTGGTGCTGTCTCTGCCGCCGTGGAACTCCGCGGCCTTGGCCGTCGATCCCGCCGAGCGGTCGCTCGACGCATACCTCGCGACCTGGAAACTCGACCGCGACTCCAGGGCCGCGCTCGAAGAGCCCTCGGAATGGAACTCCGCCAAAATGGGATTGGCGATCCGACTGCTCGCACGGCTGTCGCTCGCTGCCGACGACGACGAGGCTGCATGGACGGCCGCGGCCGCGGCCATCCCCGCGGCTGGCGACCGTTTTGTGAGGCTCGAGGGAAGGGCGGTGTTCATCGCGCCGATATCGCTCTCGCCGGACGACGCGGAACTGGCCGGCCGCGGATCGCTCGATCTGGTTCGGATCCAAACCGCCGCGGGGCTGATCGATGTCCTCGCAACCGCAACGCCAAAACAGTGGCCGCGCTGGCGGACGATTGCGGAGCCGGCGAGCCTGATCGGGCTGCCGGTGTCGACTGCACCGGGGCCCATTCCCACCCCTTCGACCGATCTGAAGCAGCCCGACCATTGGCCCGACGAACCACACGACTGGCTGCTCGTCTCCCGGCGGGTGGCCTGGCATCCGCCCACGCCTCTCGGCGGCCTCGGCATGGATTATGGACTGTTCGACTCCGTCAAGGATGGCCAGAAACTGGTCGCCGGCGACAGCGAGGCGTTCTATGCCATGCTTGCTGCCGTCGGCCGTGATCGCCGGAGCAGCCCCAAACCGGCCCGGCCACCCGCCGATGTCGTGCCGATGATCGACCCCGGCAGCGGCTGGTTCGAACGGCACCGCGGCGACCCGGTGACGATCGAGGGAACAGCCCGTCGGGCGATCCGCATTCAGATCGACGAACCGCTGCGGCGGACTGCGGTCGGCAGCGACCATTACTGGGAGCTCTACGTCTTCGTGCCGACGGGTCTGCTCAAGGTTCACGACCGGCTTCAGGAAACCTATCCGGTCGTCTGCTGCGTACGGACGCTTCCGGTAGGCATGCCGACCGGCCAGAGCATCAACGAGCGGGTCCGGGTCTCGGGATTCGCATTCAAGCGGTACGGCTATCAGTTGCCGAAGATCAAGGGAGATCCGGACGCCTCCCCGGAACGGCAGGAAACGCCCCTGATCATCGGCAGCCGCGCCGTCTGGAAACCGTCCCCCTCCACGGCGGCGACGACCGGTATCCTGGGCTGGATCTTCGTCGCGGTTGCCGGTCTGGTCGCCCTGCTGCTCGGACTGGCGGCATTCCGCTCCGCAGCCGATGCCCGGTTCCGCCGCAACCTTCAGCGGCGGACGCTCCCCGACCGGATCGATCTCCCCTGAGCCGGCAGCCTCCGCTGGTCGCCCCGAAGGCCGCGGAACCGGCGTCGACTCCGGGCGGGGGTTGAACCTTCCGCAGTCGGCGGCGAGACTCGCGACTTCCACATCAGGAGGCCCTCCCATGCGACGTGCAAAGATTTCGATCATCGGCGCCGGCAACGTCGGCGCGACCACAGCCCACTGGTGCGCCGCGGCCGAACTCGGCGACGTGGTGCTGCTCGACATCCCGGCAACCGAGGGGATGCCCGCCGGCAAGGCGCTCGACCTCTTTCAGGCGTCGCCGATCATGGGCTTCGATTCCCGTCTCTCGGGCACCAACGACTGGTCCGACACGGCGGGCAGCGACGTGGTGGTGGTCACCGCAGGGATCGCCCGAAAGCCCGGCATGAGCCGGGACGACCTGCTCTCGACGAATGCCAAGATCGTCGGAGACGTGGCGGCGCAGATCCGCGACACGAGCCCGCAGGCGATCGTGATCGTCGTCAGCAATCCGCTCGACGCGATGGTCCAGCGAACCTTCCAGGTGACAGGCTTTCCGCCGAACCGGGTGATCGGACAGGCGGGGATTCTCGACACCGCCCGCTATCGGGCCTTCCTCGCGATGGAGCTCGGCGTCAGCGTCGAGGACATCTCGGCGATGCTGCTCGGAGGTCACGGCGACACGATGGTGCCGATCCCGAGCTGCACCAGCGTCGGCGGCATCCCGGTCACCCAGCTGATCGCGGCCGACAGGCTCGAGGCGATCGTGACCCGGGCCCGCAACGGCGGCGCCGAGATCGTTGGCCTGCTCAAGACCGGCAGCGCCTACTACGCCCCGGCGGCGGCCACCGCCCAGATGGTCGAGGCCGTGGTCCGCGACAAGAAACGGCTCGTGCCCTGTGCCGCCTATTGCGACAAGGAATATGGCGTCGGCGGCTACTTCGTCGGCGTGCCGGTGATCCTCGGCAGCGGCGGCGTGGAGAAGGTGATCGAGTTGAAGCTGCTGCCCGACGAACGGGCCGCGCTCGACAAGAGCATCGCGGCGGTCAAGGATCTCGTGTCGGTGATGAACCGGCTCACGGCATGACGGGCCCTGCCTCTTGCCTGTCTTGCCCCGCCTTCCGGCATGACCCCGATTGGGGGCCCTTCAGCCGGCTGTCCCGGCCCTGACCAGCGACGGCCGGGATGCTGACGTTGAAGGCAGTTCCCCGTTCCACTACAAACCGCCCGGATGCCTTCGGGCGGTCCGCCACCCTGTGGTGCGGGCCTTCCCGGCATCCGTCTGAGTTCCGATGGTCGGCTGACGTTCGCCCGACCAGACAGGCCGATGTCTTCATCGCGAGGTGATCGATGAGCAGCCGACTTCCCAACCTGGCGGCATTGAACCTGGCCGCCGGTGAAGGCGAAGCAGAAGGCGACGATGTCCTGTTCACGCCGCTTGGATACGAGCCGAGCTACGATTACCCGCTCCTCGTCTGGCTCCCGGAACGGGATGGCGGCCGCCAATTCG